>DASZYU010000407.1:0-12466 GCA_035545215.1 Puia sp. | reverse complement strand
TCGGCGGGACAGCCTGCGCGCGCAGCTGCAACACGTGCAGGAGCGGCGGATGGGGGTCGATTTCGACCTGCGGCATCCTTGTGAGGATGGGGGAGAGAGCGTGCTTCGTTGCAGCGCTACCCGTATTGCCGGCATGACGGGGTTCCGCTCCGGCATCTTGCTTTCCTTCGAAGATGTAACCGAGCAGTACACCGCCGACCGCTTCAAGGACAAATTGATTGGTATCGCCAGCCATGAGCTGCGTACACCGGCAACGAGCATCCGGGCGTATTCCCGGCTGCTGTCGACAGAACTGAAGGGTACAGGAGATCGCAGATTCGCCCAACTGATCAGCAAATTGAACAGCCAGGTCGACCGCCTGGCGGTTTTGACAAGGGACCTGATGGACTTGAGCCGGATCACGAGGGGCCAAATCGACCTGGAAGAAGAGCCTTTCGATATCAATACGCTCATTGCCGAGATCACCGGTGAAGTGCAGGAGACAACGGCCGTCCGTATCGATGTCGACCGTTTGCCCTCGGCGCCCCCGGTCCGTGGCGACCGGGAACGGATCGGTCGTGTACTGACGAGCCTGCTTTCGAATGGCGTCAAATATTCCCGGGACGGGAGCCGGATCGATATTCATACCAGCGTGACGAAAATGGACGTGCACGTTCATATCGCCGTTGCCGGAGCCGATCTGCCGGTCGAACCGATGAAAAAGATGCTCGATCTGTCCTGTTTTTCGGGTGATCCTTTGTCGATCGGGCTGCCCAATGAGAGCATAGGTCTTTATATCTCCGCCGAGATCATCCGGAAACACGGCGGCGAGATCAGGCTCAGCGAAAAGGGTAAGACCTTCGTTTTTTCGGTTGTCCTGCCTTTCGGGAAGCGGCTGGTGCCCGAGTTATTGGTCGTTTAGCGGCGGGCGCCCGAATTATTGGTCGTTTAGAGGCGGGTGTCCCGTGTTGCCGGCCATTTATCGTGTCATCGCGTCGTGACCTGCCGTCCCTAAAGCGCCGGCGCGTGGTATCCGAACCGGCTTTCGCGAAGCGCCCGTGCCCCCGGACCCCGGTCAAATTGCAGCGCCGGCGCGTGGTATCCGAATTGCCTCATTTTCTAAAACAGACGTATGAAAATCTCTTCATCGGTCACCGGCCATACGGCCAGGCTGATCGGTCAATTGGAGGAGGCCCTCCTGCGCGGAAACGCGCATGCCGCGTTCGAGGATGCGGTGGCGGGGATCCCGTATGCCCATCTTGGCGAGACGCCGGGCGGGCTGCCGTATAGCATCTGGCAACTGGCCGAACACATCCGCATCAGCCAATGGGATATCCTCGAATTCTGCCGCGATCCGCAACACAAGAGCCCCCCGTGGCCCGAAGGCTACTGGCCCGGAAAAAAAATGCCCGGTTCGGCTACCGACTTCAAGCGGTCGGTCGAACACATGCTCGCTGACCGTCAGGCGTTCATCGGCTTGCTCCATGAGGCGGCAGAGGAGGTCTACACGCCTTTCCCGTATGGCGACGGTCAGGACCTGGTGCGCGAAGCGATCCTCCTCATCGATCACACCAGCTATCACGTCGGAGAGATACTCGTGCTCCGGCGTCTGCTCGGCGACTGGAAATAAACGCAGACCGGCCGAAGGCCGCGGCGCAACGGCCGAAGCGGGTTCGGAAACCGACTGCGATGGTGCGTGGACCGCTTAGCGGCGGGCGGGGCGGAAAAGGGCCGGACAGGCACGGGGTGGCTGTCGGGCGAAGCGCCACCGGAAAAAACCTACCTTCGCTGTGTGAAAGAGATCCGATCCATTGTTCATGCGTGGCAAAGCATCCGCCTGTCGTCGACGCCGGCGGCGCTCGCCACCGTTGTGCGGGTGGAAGGCTCTTCTTATCGCCGGGCGGGGGCGCGCATGCTGGTCCTCGATAACGGTACCTATCTCGGGGGGATCAGCGGTGGCTGTCTGGAAGGCGATGCCTTGCGGCGGGCGCAAAAGGGGATAGCGCTGCGTCGTCCTTCGGTCATCACGTACGACACCACGCAGGATGACGACTACCAGGTCGGCGTCGGACTCGGCTGCCAGGGGATCATCGACGTGCTGTTCACGCCGCTGGAACCTGGTGACCCGGAATCTCCGCTGGCTGTGCTGGAAGGCCTGACGACCATCCGGCAGCCGGCCGTTGTGGTGACCGTCACGGGGACACCCGATTCGGGATTGCTCGGCAGGACTTGTCTTTATACCGACGAACAGGCGTTGCAGGCCGCCTTGCCGCTGGGGACTTTGTGCGCGCAATTGCAGACCGATATCCGGGAGGCGCTGGCCGAATGCAGGTCGCGCAGCGTAGTGTATGGCGAGCTTCGTTTGTTCGTCGAGGTGATCCTTCCGGCTGTTCATGTCGTTGCATACGGCGGAAATTACGACATGCGGACCTTGCTCAACCAGACCCGCGAACTGGGCTGGGACTCGACGGTCGTTCTGCGGACGTCCAGGATCGACAGATCGCTGGTGTCGGCCGCCACTCGGGTCATGGACAGCACAGACCCGGAATCTCCGCTGATCGACGAATATACGGCCGTACTGCTGATGTCGCACGACTACCGGACCGATCTGTATAATTTGCAGCGGGTGTTGCCCACATGCGCCTCTTATATCGGGATGCTGGGTCCGCGGAAACGGTCCGACCGGCTGTTCGCCGCGCTCGCCGGGCAGGGAATTGCGCTGGGAGAAGAAACGCTCCGGCGCATCTACGCGCCGGCGGGCCTGGACATCGGGGCCGCGACGCCCGAAGAGATCGCCCTTTCGATCCTGGCGGAGATACGCTGTCATTTCTCCCGCCGGCAGGGCATGTCGCTGCGTCATCGCGAAGGCTCGATCTATAGCTGAGGACTGCCGAACTTCCCTCGGCATTCCGCCACCGCTGCGCTACAGCGGGAACGATTGAAAAACCATTTCTTTAAGGGTCAGTACATTATTGAGGGCATCCCCGATCGTGTTGTTGAAATAGGCATACACGGGTTTTCCGTGGTTCAGCCAGGCGATGATCCGGTCGGCGTCATGGTCCAGTTTGTCATCCGGGTAGCTCCCTTTATAGTCGCCTGCCGGACCGTGATAGCGGAGATAGACAAAAGGAGCCTCCTGCATCGAGTCGCGCATCATCGAGTCGGGCATATCCTGTATTACCCACGCCGCCCCGTACTGTCTCAACATGCCGACGGTTTTCTCCGAGTACCAGGAGGAGTGCCGGAACTCGACGGCGATGTTCCAATCGCGATTGGGATTGTTGCGGCTGATGCAATCGAGCAGACGTTCCAGGTAAGCAGATTTATCCGACCGGGTGCCCGGCGGCAACTGAACCAGCAGACAGCCTTTCTTCGAAGCAAGACAATTGGCGGCCTCCATGAACTGCACGACGTCTTTCATGCGGAAATGCAGCGAAGGGATGTGCGTGATCCCGCGCCACAGCTTGATCGAGAAGCGGAACTCTTCAGGAACTTCATATACCCATTTGGCAAAGGTGGATGGTTTGGGAACCTTGTAAAAGCTGCTGTTGACTTCCAGTGAATTGAACAGTGTCGCGTAGTAGGTGAGCCGCGGTTTGTTGCGAAACGTCTCGGGTAACGCCTGTTTGTTCGGTACGGGCAGGACCAGGTTGCTGGTGCCCGCGAAAAATTGGTCGGCTGTCGTCATGTAGACCGTCCTGCAAAGGTGCGGCCAGAATTTTTGGGGCGCCGCTTGCGCAAAAAAACCGAAACCGGCAGGCCGTAGACGCAGACCAGGGCGGGCCACGGGCCCGCCGCCCGAAGGGCGATCATTAAAGCAACGTCTGCACGGAGGTAAATTTTGCACAACCGAAGTGCAGACCAGGGCGGGCCACGGGCCCGCCGCCCGAAGGGCAATCATTAAAGCAACGTCTGCACGGAGGTAAATTTTGCACAACCGAAGTGCAGACGTTGCCGGGAACGATTGCGTAAATAAACACTTGATAACCTGCGGTGTTTCAAAAACTTCTCACTAAGATTGGGGCAGATTGCATACATATAAACTAAACTGCCATATGAAGAGAATCTCCCTTCTCGTAATCCTGGCGCTGGCCATCCAGGGTCTGCGCGCCCAGGTCATCCATGGCCGGGTTGTCGACGACAGCACAGGCACGGGTCTCGAAGCGGCTTCTGTGATCCTATCGGGGACCAGTAAAGGAACGACCACCGGTTCGGATGGTCAATTCACCGTAAGTATTCCCAGCGACGGTAAAAAGCACTCGATCAGCATTTCGCACGCCGGCTATGAGACGGTCAAACGCGAGGTGTCGGGCACGGAGGCGGGCGTCGTGATCAGGCTAAAGCGGGCGGAAGAATCGCTGAATGACGTAGTCGTCATTGGCTATCAGACCGTTCGGCGGAAGGACGTATTGGCGTCGGTATCGTCGATCAGCAGCCGCGACGTGAAAGATATCCCGCTGAACTCGGCGCCCGAAGCGCTGGCGGGACGCCTGGCCGGCGTCCAGGTGACAGGCTCGGAAGGCTCGCCCGATGCCCAGGTGCTGATCCGTGTCCGGGGCGGCGGATCGATCACGCAAAGCAACAATCCGTTGTACGTGGTCGACGGCGTCCAGATCGACAACGCCCTGAATTTTATCAATCTGCAGGATATCGCTTCGATCGACGTTCTGAAGGACGCGGCCGCCACGGCCATCTATGGTGCGCGCGGTTCCAACGGCGTGGTGATCATCACGACCAAGGGGGGTCATAACTCGGGCGGTAAGACGACGATCAGTTACAGCGGTTTTGCCGGCGTAGGCTCGCTTTCCAAAGAACTGCCCGTGCTGAACCCATACGAGTACATGTATTACCAGTACGAGCGGGCGCAGGAAACGGGGGATACCACCGGGATCGCTCCCTACGGCGGTTACAACTGGAACACGGTCCAGAATTACAAGAATGTGCCATTCTTTGACTGGCAAAAGAAGATGATCGGGCGGAACGCCTTCCAGCAAACGCACATCATCAATCTGAGCGGCGGTACGCAACAAACCCAGTACTACCTGAGTCTTGCGCATAACGACCAGGACGGCGTGATGCTCCTGTCCAATTATCACCGCAATACGGTGAATTTCCGGTTCGATCACCAGGCCGCGAAGAACCTGAAGATCGGCGCGAATGTCCGTTACAACAATACGATCGTCAATGGCGCCGGCACTTCGAACCCCGGTTCGTCCTCGCTGAACTTCCTGCGGCAAATCATCCGCTACCGGCCGTTCCTGGGGGCGGGACAGACGCCCGACTCTTACGATGCGGCTTATACGGACGAAACCAATGCCAACAGTCTTTCGCTGATCAACCCCGTACTGCTGAACCAGGCGCAATACCGGAAGAACACCCAAAATATCCTGGACCTGAGCGGCTATGCGGAATATCATTTTACGCCGTGGCTCAGCTTCCGGACGACCTTCGGATACGACAACAATACGCAGCGCAAGGATGCCTTCGATGACACGCTGACCTACAATTCCAAATCATCCGGCGGCGGTTTGCCCCTGGCCGCTATCGACAACACGGTCATACAAACGATCGACAACTCCAACGTCTTTACCTATTCGAATGCCAATGGCCATGGCAAATTCCATGACCACAACACAGTGACCGTTATCGCGGGCGAGGAGACCTACCAGACGGATCAGTACAACAACAACGTGCAGACCAACTATTTCCCGGTAGGGACGACCGCCACCGCCGCCCTCGCCAATATGAACCTCGGAACGCCGCCCGCCGGCACGAGCCTGCAGGAACCCAAGCCGACGTCGGCCGTGATACCCATCCGGCAGTTTTCGCTGTTCGGCCGGGCCAGCTATTCCTTCGACGACAAATACCTGGCAGCCGTATCGCTTCGCGCGGACGCTTCCTCGTTGTTCAACCCGAACATACCGGGACGGCAGTGGGGCTATTTCCCGGCCGTGTCCGCCGCCTGGCGCGTCTCCAAGGAAAACTTCATGTCGAACGTGACCTGGGTCACCGATCTGAAACTGCGGGTGGCTTACGGACAGGCCGGCAATAACCGGATCAGCCCCTACCTGTACCAGACTTCCTTCGGAACCAATGTGAACGACGGCCTGGCGCAGCAACTGATCACTACCTACACGCCCGGCAACCTCAGCAATCCCGACCTTCGCTGGGAGTCCACCACCTCTCGCAACCTGGGCGTGGATGCCAGTCTTTTCAACAGCAGGCTGGGCCTGTCGGTGGATGTTTACCGGAACACGACCGACAACCTGCTGATCAACGTGCCTGTTTCTTCGGTCCTGGGCTATACCAGCGAATTGCAGAACGTCGGGGCTACCAGCAACAACGGCGTGGAATTGCAGTTGAACGGAATGATCCTGCAGCGCCGGAAGTTCACCTGGTCCGGCAATTTCAACATCTCTTTCAACCAGAATAAGATCGTCCGGCTGGCTCCGGGACAGACTTCCTATCTGCAGAACTCGGGCTGGGCGGGCGGAAGCAACCCGGCCGACTTCATCGTCCAGGTCGGGCAACCGGTCGGCGCGATGTACGGGTATGTCAGCGATGGCTTTTACAAACTGAGCGATTTCAACTACGATCCCAATACCCGTGTCTATACGCTGAAGGCAGGGGAGCCCAACGATGCCAGCGTAACGGCTTCGCAGCCGATGCCGGGAAGCATCAAATACAAGAAGTTTGGCAAGGTGGGTGACAGCACGATCTCCGCCAATACCGACCGTACGATCCTCGGGAATGCCCAGCCGAAATTCTTCGGCGGTCTAAGCCAGCAGTTCAGCTATGGTGGTTTCGACTGCAGCATTTTCATCAACTTCCAGTACGGGAACAAGATATTCAACGACAACAAGCTCGAGTTCTCCAGCGGCTACACGCCGGGAGCCAACCTCCTCGGGATCATGAAGAACCGCTGGCATACGGTGGATCAAAACGGCAATCCCTACGAGTCGGTCGTCAGCGGGCAGGTCGTGGGTGCGTCGCCCGACAGCCTCGCGGCGTTGAACAAGGGCGCCAAATACTGGATACCGCTGGTCGGGTCGAGCAGCACCACTTTTGCGCCCAATTCCTGGGCGGTGGAAGACGGCTCCTTCATCCGGATCAACAACATCACGATCGGTTATTCGCTGCCGGCCTCGGTGACGCAGCGGCTGCATATCGCCCATCTCCGGATCTATGCCACGGCGAACAACGTCGCCACGCTGACCGGTTATTCGGGTTACGATCCCGAAGTGAACGTACGGAATTCGAACCCCGTTACTCCCGGCGTGGACTACTCGGCTTATCCGAGGAGCCGGACGTATGTCGGGGGTATCCAGGTAACTTTCTAAAAAATAAAATTTAGCCATATATGCAACCAAATAAATCGAGAAATATTCTGCAGTTGGCAGTCATCGGCTGTCTGGCTTTTTCGGTTGCTGCCTGCAAGAAGTACTTGTCTCCGGCGGCGCAAAGCTCCTTTACGTCGGATTACGTCTTCAGCAACGTCGCGAATGCGCAAAAGGCATTGCTGGGCGCGTACCAGAGCATGGAGGGGGACAACGGTTATGGTATCCGTATCACCATGTACTATCCGTATGACAACGACGAGATGATCGGTATGCACCAGCTCGGCGACAACGACCGCGGCGACATCGCGCACTACAACGCCAATGCCGGCAATTCGCAGTTGTTCAATCCCTGGAACCAGCTGTACGCGGGTATTGAAAGGGCCAACAACTGTATCCATTATATCCCGAAAATGGACCTTTATGCCAAGGGTACGCAGCAGCAGGTGGGCGAATTGCAGCGGATGTACGGAGAGGCGCTGACGCTACGCGCGCAATATTATTTCGAGCTGGTCCGCAACTGGGGCGACGTACCGGCGACCTATGTGCCCGCCGCGCAGGCTACCGTTCTTCAGCCTGCCAAGACCGACAGGGACAGCATCTACAATCATATCCTGAACGACCTGCTTACGGCCGAAAGCCTGGTGCCGTGGCGGACCGATATCGGGGCGTTGGGAGACGGGCCCGATGAACGCATCACGAAGGGCGCCGTCAAGGCGCTCCGCGCACGCATCGCTCTTTTCCGCGGCGGCTACTCGTTGCGCAGGCTCAGCAGTATGTACGGCCAGACCATGGCGCGGCCGGCCGACTACCTGGATTACTATAAGATTGCACAGCAGGAATGCAGCGACCTGATGGCGCGTCGGGACGAAAACACGCTCAACCCCAGTTTCCAGGCCGTTTTCAAGAACGGCCCGGACGCGCATACGCTGGACAACCAGTACGGCGAGATCATGTTCCAGGTGGCGATGACGGGTGGCCAGGGCACCAATGACTCCAAACTCGGCTATTACGACGGCACCAAGATCTCGGGGGCGGGTGTATCGGGGAATGCGGCTATCGCCGTGCTGCCGGTGTATTTCTACCTGTTCGACTCGACGGACACGCGCCGCGACGTCACCTGCGCGCCCTACGAGGTCAGCACGGGTCTGGCCACGCCCGATCAGAATACCGTCAAGGGACATCCGCTGACAACCATCGTCGACGGCAAATTCCGCCGCGATTGGATCTCGCCTTCGGCCATACTGGCGACGGCGCAATATTATGGTATCAACTGGCCGCTGATCCGGTTTTCGGACGTGCTGCTGATGTATGCGGAAGCCGATAACGAGATCAACCATGGTCCTTCTTCTACGGCTATCGCCGCCTTCAATGAAGTGCGGACCCGGGGTTATGGCGGCAAAGCCAACCTCATCGGGACGACGCCGACCGATTACCAGGGGTTCTTCGACGACATCGTGCGCGAACGTTCGCTGGAATTCGGCGGAGAAGGCATTCGCAAATACGATCTTATCCGGTGGAACCTGCTCGCGCAACGGCTGGCCGACGCGAAGACCAACCTGACGGCAATGTCCAAACGGGCCGGCACCTTTACGGGCGGCTATGCCAGCAATACCTGGGATTTCAGCCAGTTGCCCGACACCGCCTTCTACAACACCAAATCCACGGTCGCCACGGGGGTGCAGTGGGGTACGTCGCTGTATGCGCCGCGGACCGTCTCGTCGCTGTCGGGGTACACCAAGGTCGCCTGGGAAACCAAGGGTGTCGCCAACGTGCTCAGCACGTCGGGTTCTTCCAATGGCTATGCAGCGGACTTCAAACCCAACCACAGCGAGCTGTTGCCCATACCACAGTCAGCCATAGACGCAAATCCCAACCTGACGCAGGACTATGGTTATTAGGCAGGGCATAGTGACGTCCGTACTCCTGTTGTCGGCGGCCGTATTCCCGCCGGAGACCAAAACCACCGTCTGGCTCATCGGCGACTCCACGATGGCGGACAAAGAGATCAGGGCATATCCCGAGACCGGCTGGGGTATGCCTTTTGCCCATTTTTTCGATTCGACCGTGGTGGTCGACAACCGCGCAAAGAACGGGCGGAGCACGAAGTCCTTTCTCGCCGAAGGCCGCTGGGCCGCCGTGAAGAGCGGGCTGAAAGCCGGCGACTATGTCTTCATCCAGTTCGGTCATAACGACGAAGTGCCCACGAAGGCCACGTTCACGCCCGCCGGTCAGTTCGAGAGCAACCTGGTCCTGTTTATCAAAGAGACGCGCGAAAAAGAAGCGAACCCCGTTCTCATCACCCCCGTCGCGCGGCGGAAGTTCGACTCGGCCGGAACGATCGAAGAGACGCACGCCGCCTATTCGGCGATCGTTCGCAAAGTGGCCGCGGCCCAGCATGTCCCGCTGATCGACCTGGACGCGGAAAGCCAGGTGCTGCTGCAACAGCTAGGCGCCGAGTATTCGAAACTATTGTTCAACTACCTTGCGCCGGGTGAGAATCCGCACTACCCCGACGGACGGATGGACGACACGCATTTCAATGAGCTGGGCGCCCGCCGGATGGCGGAAATCGTTCTGGAGGATATCCGGTCGCTGCATCTCGGGCTCGCCGCACACATATTTTCCCCCGTCGCAGCCGCCGGGCAACGCGCCGCGCCGCGGATCGACCCGGGCCCATTCGCGGACAATTCCGGTCACTGGTACGGCATCTTCGCGAAGGAGGACATCATTCATCCGCTGCCCGGCCGGCCGCGTTTTGCGCCGACCGATGTACAGGCCATAGCGGACAATATCCTGCTTTACCAGAAGACCAACGGGGGTTGGCCCAAGAACTACGATGTCTTTGCGATCCTCACACCCGGTCAAAAGGACAGCGTGGCGGCCGCGAAGAACGAGACGAATACGACCTTCGACAACGGCAGCACCTACAACCAGATAGCCGCATTGGCGACCGCCTGGCTCGCGCTGAAGGATCGCCGTTACAGCGACGCCGCGCTGCGCGGTCTCCGGTTCGTCCTGCGGGCGCAGTATAAGAATGGCGGCTGGCCGCAGTATTACCCGCTGAGAAGCGATTACAGCCGTTGTATCACGTTCAACGACGGCGTGTGCGAGGGCATCATGCGTTTGCTCAGTGACATCCGGAACGGGGAGCCCCAATATGCCTTTATCGATGACGGGTTGCGGAAAAAGCTGGCGACCGCCTACGAAAAAGGCATCGACTGCATCCTGCGGACGCAGATCGCCGACCTGGGGCGTCCGACGGCCTGGTGCCAGCAATACGACGAGAAAACGCTCCGGCCCGCCTGGGCGCGGAAATTCGAACCGCCCGGCATCAGCAACGGGGAAAGCGCCGGGATCGTACTGTTCCTGATGGGCATCGATCATCCCGATGCGCGGATAAAGACGGCAGTGGAGAATGCGGTTGCCTGGTTCCGGGCATCGCGGATCTATGACACGCGGGTCAAGACCATTCCTGCCGACCGCATGGTGACGCCATTCCGCGTCTCCGTAACCGACCGGGTCGTGGTGACCGATTCCTCTGCGCCGCCGGTCTGGACGCGGTATTATGAACTGGGGACGCACCGGCCGATCTTCTGCAACCGGGACAGCAAGATCGTGTATTCGCTGGCCGAAGTGTTGCGCGAACGGCGCGACGGCTACCGCTGGTATACCTATCAGCCGCAGGAGGCACTGGACAGGTACCCTGCCTGGCTGCTTAAACAAAGCGAACAAGCGATCACCGTCGCGGCGGACGGGTCGGGCGACTACCGGACCGTTCAGGCCGCGTTCGACGCCTGTCATCTGCATACGACAATCTATATCAAAGGGGGCGTCTACCGCGAAAAGCTGCTGTTGACCAAAGATTCGATCACGCTGCTCGGCGACGACAATACGGTCCTTACCTGGGACGATCACCCCGGGAAGGTGTTGCCGAACGGCGACAGCGTCAACACCCGCAACTCGTACAGTTTTCGCGTGACGGGCAACGCGTTCACCGCGCGGAACATCACCTTCCGGAACGATGCCGGTTTTACGGCGGGCCAGGCCGTCGGGGTCGAATCGCGCGGCGACGGGGAGGTCTTCATCGATTGCAGGATCATCGGCAACCAGGACATCCTTTTTCTCAACAGCGCCGACAGCCGCCAGTATTACCAGGACTGTACGATCGAAGGCACCACCGATTTCATTTTCGGGGACGCCACGGCCTGGTTCGAGCATTGCACCATCCACAGCAAAAAGAATTCGCACGTGACCGCCGCCTCCACTCCGAAAGAGCACGCATTCGGCTTTATCTTCGTTCATTGTACGCTGACAGGCGACTCGCTGCTCTCGAAGGTTTCGCTCGGCAGGCCCTGGCGCCCGTATGCCAGCGTGACCTACCTGCATTGCTGGCTGGGAAACCATATCCTGCCGGCCGGGTGGTCCAACTGGAACACTACCGAAAATTACAAGACGGCGCGTTATGCGGAATTCGACGACAAGGGCCCTGGCGCGCAAACCGCGTCGCGCGTCCCGTGGTCGAGACAGCTGACCCCCGCGCAGGCGGAGCAGATCACGCCGCGGACGGTCTTTGGCGATTGGAACCCGACGGGAACAGCAACAACTAAATAAATGCCTATGCGAAGCTTTTGGATGGCCACCGTTCTTTGTTCACTGGCCGGCGTCGCCGGCGCACAGGACTATTCGTGGCAACACCTGCCGGTGATCCACCGGCCCGTTTTTAAGAAAGATACGTTTTCGATCGTTCGTTATGGCGCCGTTGCGGACGGAATCACGATCAATACAAAAGCCATCAACAGCGCCATCGAAGACTGCAGCCGGAAAGGCGGAGGGGTGGTGCTCGTACCCGCCGGGTTATGGGCCACGGGTCCCGTCGTGCTCCGCAGCGGCGTCAATCTCCATGTCGACCGCGCGGCGATCCTGCAGTTCAGTTCCGACAAGGACCTGTACCCGATCGTAGCCGGCAACTGGGAAGGACATCCCTCGGCGCGTTGCCAGTCGCCGGTCTCGGCTACCGGTGCGGAGAATATCGCCATCACGGGCGGCGGCATCATCGACGGCAATGGCGACGCCTGGCGTTGGATCGCCAGGGACAGACTTACCGAGGGTGAATGGAAACAGAAAGTCGCTTCGGGCGGCGTCGTCAC
>DASZYU010000406.1:0-3942 GCA_035545215.1 Puia sp. | reverse complement strand
TGCGGCTATTGCGGCAGGGGCAGAGGCAGCGATAGCGGCAGGGGTAGAGGCAGCGATACCGGCGGGGTTAGAGGCGGTCATACCGGCGGAATTAGAGGCGGTCATACCGGCGGGAAGGGATCTTTGATGTTGGAGCGTTTGTTTCATGGTCCAAAAGTATTTCCGGCTGCTGTCAGGGAAATTGATCTCCGTCACCGGGGAACCTGATTATTATCAGGCAGGTGAGGGGTATCAGCTATATATATGATGGAGATCATAGTGGGCGCGGCGGATATGGGATTACTTTACAAAAAAAGCGGTTATGGAAAAGATCCTGCTTGCGATGGATGCGCTTAGCCTCAACACGAATGCGATCGATTTTGCCTGTTATATCGCCAGGCTGACCCGTTCCAGGCTGACGGGGATATTTTTAGAAGGATTGATGGAGGAACGTCCGCTTGTTCCGGCGGGCGAGGACGGCAAGGCTGCTGTGGAGACGAACATCCATCGTTTCAGGGAGGCGTGTATCTGCAGGGAAACGCTGAGCCTGGTCCACCGCGACCGGGGTGTTCCGTTGTCGGCGATCGTCAGCGAAAGCCGTTTTTCCGATCTGATCATCATAGACCCCGAAACGGCGTTCAACAGGAAGGACGTCGTCGTGCCGGGCCGGTTTGTCAAAGACGTGCTGCGGGCTGCGGAATGTCCCATACTCATTGCGCCTTACAGTTTCGAGGCCGTGGAGGAGATCGTTTTTTCCTATGACGGATCACTGTCGTCTGCGTTTGCGATGAGAGAATTCGCTCATCTTTTCCCCGAGCTGGCCAAGATCCCGGTAGTGGTTCTAAGCATCAGGAATGACGAGTCGCCGGCGCTCGAGGAACAGTTCAAGGTCAAGGAGTGGCTTCGTGCGCATTATGATAACCTGCGTTTCGTCGTTCGGCAGGGCGGCGGGGTGTCGGATCAGCTTTTCGCCTACCTGATAGAGAAGAAGAATGCGATCGTTGTCCTGGGCGCGTTTGGCCGTAGTGAGATCTCTACATTTTTCCGGCCGAGCCATGCGAGCTTGCTGGTCAAGAGCGTGAATCTGCCGATGTTTATTGCGCATCAATGATGCCGGAGCGAAACTTTTAAAATTACGATCATGCCAGTATATATAAAAAAATTCAAGGACATCGTCATGGCCGATCTGCCGGCCGTAGGCGGTAAGAATGCTTCGCTGGGGGAGATGTTCTCCCGGCTTTATCACAAAGGCATACGGGTGCCGGATGGGTTCGCCATCACTTCCGACGCCTTTTGGTATTTTATGGATCATAACAAGTTGCGCGAGCCGCTGCAGGGATGGCTTCATGAGCTGGATGCAAAGAACTTTTCCAATCTTGCGGCCGTCGGCGCCGGCATCAGAAAAAAGATGGGCGAGGCGCATCTGCCGCCGGATCTTTCCCTCGCCATACTGGAAGCCTATAAGGAGCTAAGCGGCGATGCTTTTATCGGGGTAGCGGTCCGGAGCAGCGCGACGGCGGAGGATTTGCCGGACGCCAGTTTTGCCGGGCAGCATGAATCCTACCTGAATATTCAGGGAGAAACGGCATTGCTCGCCGCGGTGCGCGATTGTTTTGCCTCGCTTTATACGGACAGGGCCATCGAATACCGCGAGATCCATGGTTATCCGCATGGAAAGGTGGCGCTTTCCGTGGGTGTTCAGCAGATGGTCCGAGCCGACAAGGGCTGTGCGGGCATCGGGTTTACGCTGGAGCCCGAATCCGGGTTCCGGGATATCATCCATCTCTCGGGTGTCTGGGGGCTTGGCGAGAACATCGTCCAAGGGCAGAGTACGCCGGATGAGTTCCTGGTGTTCAAGCCTACGTTGATCCTCGGCCACCAGGCGATCATTCAGAAAAAGTTAGGCGCCAAGGAAAAAACCATGATCTATGGCGGCAACGAGGATACGCCGGCAGAGAAACGTTTGCAATTCGTATTGTCGGACGAGGAGGTCATTCAGCTGGCGCATTGGGCGCTGGATATCGAACATCATTATAATAAACCCATGGATATCGAATGGGCCAAGGACGGTAATACGGGCCAGCTGTATATCGTGCAGGCGCGGCCCGAGACCGTGCAGTCCCGGCGCAATCCGCGGCAGCTTACAGAGTACGAGATCATCAGAAAAGGCGAATTCCTCGTGCAGGGACAAGCCGTGGGTGCGCATATCGTGAGCGGTCGGGCCCGTATACTTGGTTCGCCGGCCGATGGCGGAGTCGTGGAGCCGGGCGACATCATCGTCACCGATGTAACCAGTCCCGATTGGGACCCGGTGCTGAAAAGAGCCGCCGGTATCGTCACGAACAAGGGTGGCCGCACGAGTCATGCCTCGATCGTGGCGCGGGAGCTGGGCGTACCTGCCGTCGTCGGAACGGGCACTGCCACGGACGTGATTGCCGATGGGGAGATCATTACGATCTCGTGCTGCGAAGGAAAGACGGGTTATGTTTATAGAGACGCCGCCGAATGGATCGAAAAGAAGCTCGATCCCGGCAATTTGCGTCAGCCGAGGTATACCAATGCCATGCTTATCATGGCCGATCCGGCCAAGGCCTTCGAGCTGTCGTTCTACCCCAGCCATGGCGTAGGGTTGCTGCGCATGGAGTTTATCATCGCCAATCATATCGGCATCCATCCGATGGCGCTCGTCCGCTTCGATACACTCAAGGATGAGACTGCAAAAGCGCGGATCGGGCAGCTCACGGCCGGCTATAAAGACAAGAAAGACTATTTTGTCAGCAATCTCAGCCAGGGCATCGCGACGATTGCCGCGGCCTTTTACCCCAGGGATGTCATTGTCCGGATGAGCGACTTCAAGACCAATGAATACGCTAACCTCATAGGGGGCCGGGAGTTCGAACCCAAAGAAGAGAATCCAATGCTCGGTTTCCGGGGCGCGTCGAGGTATTACAGCGATCTGTACACAGAAGGCTTCCGGTTGGAATGCGAGGCTATCCGCATCGTGCGTGACGAGATGGGGCTGACCAACGTCAAGGTCATGATCCCGTTCTGCCGGACGATCTGTGAAGGCCGGCGAGTGCTGGCGCGGATGGCGGAATATGGTCTTATACGTCATAAGAATTCGCTCGAGGTGTATGTTATGGCCGAAGTCCCGAGCAATGTGGTGCTGGCCACCGAATTTGCCGCCGTGTTCGACGGTTTCTCCATAGGTTCGAATGATCTGACCCAGTTGACGCTTGGCATCGATCGGGACAGCCAGCTGGTCGCGTCGCTTTTCGATGAGCGGGACGAGGCGACGAAGAGGGTGATCGGGACGATGATCGCCAGGGCAAATGCCGCCTGTTCGCCTATCGGATTCTGCGGCCAGGCGCCCAGTGATTTCCCCGAGTATGCGCAGTTTTTGGTCCGGCTGCATATCGACAGCATCTCGTTTAACGCGGATGCGCTGCTGAGGGGGATCGAGAATATCAATAAGGCCGAAGCCCAATTAGGAATTTCCGCGTCGCCGGTTGCAACCGTCAACAGCGCTTTATGAAGTTTCTTACGGTCATACTGTACTGCCTGCTGGCTGGATTTGCCGGGATGTCACAACGCGGGTCGCTTACCGACCGGTTCTACGGGCAGCGGCAGGGCCGTCTCTTCTGGTTTACGCCGGATGGTTCGGCAGGCATGGGATGCAGACAGCTGGTGTCCTGTATCGACAGTGCGGCATGGCTGGGGTTGGATAGCAATCGTTATAGCCCGGGCGTTTTGCGTGTGTTGGGTGGTCAGCGGATCGTCGGCGAGGAAGCGGTGATGGCTGCCGACCGGGAGTATACGGATGCCGCTTTGGAATTCCTCATGGATGTTTTCGCGGGCGCCGGCGTCGACCGGATGGTGAGCTATGACGGCGTGTCGGCGGACTATGCGCGTCGCGATGAGGACCGGGTGCTGGGCGGGTTGAGAGGCCCGGAGGATATCCCG
>DASZYU010000405.1:0-3214 GCA_035545215.1 Puia sp. | reverse complement strand
ATCCGGTATGGCGATATGAAAAAGACGCTTGCGGAAGGAATGGTGGGTTTTATAGCTCCCATCCGGGAGAAGGCCGAAGCCATCCGCAACGACAAGGGCTATTTGCGGCGGGTCATGGAAGCCGGCGCGGAAAAGGCGCGGGCGAGCGCCGCGGTGACGGTAAGCCTGGCGAAGCAAGCCATCGGACTCAATTACTACTGACTAAGACCATACATCTGTTATGAGCAGGAACAAAAAGCCTAAGCATATCGCAGTCGCCGGCAATATCGGTGCGGGGAAAACAACCCTGACCGAAATGCTGAGCAAACACTACCGGTGGATCCCGCAATTCGAGGACGTGGATCACAATCCGTACCTGAATGATTTTTATGAGGACATGCCGAGGTGGAGCTTCAACCTGCAGATTTTCTTCCTTAACAGCCGGCTGAACCAGCTGTTGGAGATCCATTCCGGCACTGAAACGGTGATCCAGGACCGAACGATCTATGAGGACGCGCACATCTTCGCGCCCAACCTGCATGAGATGGGTCTGATGAGCAAACGGGATTACAACAATTATTTTCAGTTCTTTCAGACGCTGAAACGGATGGTGCAGCCCCCGGACCTGCTGATCTATCTCCAGGCGTCGGTGCCGACGCTGGTCGCGCAGATCCAAAAGCGGGGAAGGGAATACGAGGAGAATATCCGGCTCGACTATTTGAAGCGGCTGAACGATTTCTATAACAAATGGATCGAAGGATACAAGGAAGGGCCGCTGCTGATCGTCGACATCGATAAGAATAAGTTCCCGGAGAATGAAGAGCACCTCGGCGAGATCATCACGCGGATCGATTCGCAACTGTATGGATTGTTCTGACGGAGAGCGTGCGCCGGGGCGACCGCAAACAAAAAACCCCACCAGGAATTGATGGAGTTAGTTTTGGCAAACAATCGAAGACTTGACTGATTCGCCGGCCTTGACACCCAAGGTCAACGAATGGTTCGCCAAGTTCAGGAATTATTTTTTAAATAAAAAAAATTTTTCAGCTTTTTTTTGGGGGGCGGGGGCCAGCCTGCAGGACCTCTTCGTCGACGCCATCCGCATATTTCTCGAAATTCCGAATGAACCAATCGGTCAGAAGACCGGCCTGTTCGTCGTAGTCCGCCGGGTTTGGCCAGGTGCCCCGCGGGTCCAGCAACTCACTGGGAACGCCGGGGCAGGCCGTCGGCATTGCTATCCCGAAGACGGGATGCGTCCGGTATTCGACGTCGTCGAGCACGCCTTCGAGCGCCGCGGAGATCATAGCGCGGGTGTAGGCCAGGTTGATCCGTTTGCCTTTGCCGAAGGCGCCGCCCGACCAGCCGGTGTTCACCAGCCAGACCTTCGCGCCGTGTTTTCGGATCCTCTCGCCGAGCAGTTGGGCGTAGCGCCCCGGGTGCAGTGGCAGGAAGGGGGCGCCGAAACAGGCGCTGAATGTGGGTTTGGGTTCGGTGATGCCCGTCTCTGTGCCCGCCACCTTCGCGGTGTATCCCGAGATGAACTGGTACATGGCCTGTCCGGGCGTAAGCCGTGAAATGGGCGGCAGCACACCGTAGGCGTCACAGGTGAGAAAGAAGATGTTGGCGGGGATTGGTCCGACAGAGGGTTCGAGGGCGTTGCCGATGTAGGACAGCGGGTAGGAGACGCGGGTGTTCTCGGTGATGCTGCCGTCCGCGAAATTGATCGCGTCGGAGCCGGGGAAGAAGCGAACGTTCTCCACGAGCGCACCCGGGCGGATGGCGCGGTAGATGTCAGGTTCTTTTTCTTCGCACAGATGGATACACTTGGCGTAACAGCCGCCTTCGAAATTGAAAATATTGTCATTGGACCAGCCGTGTTCGTCGTCGCCGATGAGGCTGCGCGCCGGGTCGGCGCTGAGCGTGGTCTTGCCCGTGCCGCTGAGACCGAAGAAAATGGCGGTGTCGCCTTTTGGCCCTTTATTGGCCGAGCAGTGCATGCTGAGGACTTTCTCCTCGTGCGGGAGCAGGAAATTGAGGATCGTGAAAACGCTTTTTTTCATCTCGCCGGTGTAGCCCGTGCCTGCCAGCAGGATGAGCCGGTGGCGGAAGGAGATGACGACCGCGTTCCCGCTGCGCGTTCCGCATTCGGCGGGGTCGAGTTGAAGACCGGGGACGGAAAGGATCTGCCAGTCGGGTTGAAAATTCTCCAGCTCGTCTTCGGTCGGGCGCAGGAACATGTTATAGGCGAAGAGGTTGTTGCTGGCGGTCTCATTGACGACGCGCAGGTTGAGGCGGTAGCGGTTGTCGGCGCAGACATAGCAATCGCGGACGAAGACGTCGGAAAGACTGTTGAGGTGGTTGGCGACCGAGTCGAAGATCCGGTGGAAATGGATCTCGTCGATGGGTTGGTTGAAATCGTTCCAGTTGACGGTTCCCGCCGTGATCTCATCCCTGACGATGTACCGGTCCTTTGGGCTTCGTCCGGTGAACGAACCGGTGCGGATGACGAGTGCGCCGGTGCTGTTCAGGACACCTTCTTTATGACGGAGACAAAAGCGTACGAGTTGGTGGGGGGGCAACTGGTAGTGGATGGAATCAGAAAGGTGTAAGCCGAGCCTTACCAGCTGATCGGCCGGGGTTGCAAAAACAGGAACTGCCATAGCAATCGATATTTAAGTGCAAAGCTAAAGGGAAATTTTTCTATAGCAAGGCCGTAAACGGCCTCCAAATTTGATAAAATCAAAATTGAGGTGGTATTGGTTAAAATATTACCAAACTAACGAGCGTTAGTTTGGGCGGAATCGGATTAAACGGACATTTTAATGATCAATACATAAATTTGCCGGCGCAGGGTATTTTCGAAAGCAAATTGTCGCGGCGGCGGCGCGACAAATTAAAAATTTATGCAATATTTTCCCCGGAAACCGGAATTGTTCAGCGCCAACCGGGCGCGGTTCGTGGCAGCCATGGAGCCTGGCTCGATCGCGATCTTTGTCAGCAACGACGAGATGCCGTCCAACGCGGATGCGCATTATCCTTTTCAACAGGACAGCGACCTGTTCTGGCTGTCGGGGGTCTGGCAGGAGGAAGCGATGGTCGTCCTTTTCCCGGATCATCCGGAAGTGCGTTATCGCGAGGTGCTGGTACTCGCCCGGCCGAACGAGCTGAAAGAGAAATGGGACGGGCGGCGCCTGCGCGCCGACGAAGCCAGGGCGATCTCGGGGATTTCGACAGT
>DASZYU010000404.1:0-3855 GCA_035545215.1 Puia sp. | reverse complement strand
CGGGACGACTGAATTGACGCGGAACGGATGAGGGCGGAGGGCCGGAGCCCGCGGGGGTGGTTAAAATTCGATAAGAAGCGGCTAAAATTGGATGTACGGGATGGGTAAAATGATCAAAATTCAGTTGATTTGCCGTATGAGACACACAAAAAACCTCTTTGCATTCCTGCTGATCGTCGCCTTCGCGCCGACGACGGCCAGCCATGCCCAAAACACGAATCCGGACGCCAGGTACGAGTGGAAACAGGGCAGCAGCGGTGGCTACACCTACAAGTATGTCACCAACGATCCGTTCCAGGCTCGCATCTACACGCTCGCCAACGGTCTGACGGTAATCCTGAGCCCAAATCACAAGGAGCCACGGGTGGCGGTCCGGATAGCGGTCCGCGCGGGCAGCAATACCGATCCCAGGGATCACACGGGTCTGGCGCACTATCTCGAGCACCTGTTGTTCAAGGGCACCGAGGAGTACGGTTCGCTCGACTGGGCGAAGGAAAAGCCCTACCTGGATAAGATAGATGCGCTGTATGAGCAATATAATTCCACTACGGATACGCTTCAGCGCAAACAAATCTATCATCGCATCGACAGCGTGAGCGGGCTCGCTTCGCATTATGCCATCGCCAATGAATACGATAAGATGATGGCCAACATCGGCGCCCAGGGAAGCAACGCGCACACCTGGGTAGAGGAGACGGTTTACGAAGAAGACATCCCGTCGAATGCCATGGATAAATTCCTGCTGGTGGAGGCAGAGCGGTTCCGTGACCCCATTTTCCGGCTCTTCCACACCGAACTGGAAGCCGTCTATGAGGAAAAGAACCGCACGCTGGACAATGACGCATCGAAGATGCAGCAGGCCATGCTGTACAATCTTTTCCCGACGCACAATTACGGTCAGCAGACGACGATCGGCACGGTGCAGGATCTCAGGAACCCGTCATTGAAGGCAATCCGCGCGTATTACCACAAATATTATGTGCCGAACAATATGGCGGTGATCATGGCAGGCGATTTCGAACCTGACCAACTCATCAAAAAGATAGACCAGGCCTTTAAATATATGCAGCCGAAGCCCGTGCAGTTGTATAACCCGGCGCCCGAGCGGGACCTGACGGCGCCCATCGTGAAGGACGTCTATGGCCCGAGCGCCGAGAACATGCGGATCTGTTACCGTACGCCGGCCTGTTTGACCCGGGACGCGGTCGTGCTGGATCTCATTTCGGACATCCTGTCCAACGGGAAGGCCGGGCTGCTGGACCTCAACCTCAACAAGACGCAGCAAACACAGGGGGCGCAGGCCGGTCTCGAACAATTCAAAGACTACGGCGTCCTGATCGTTGCGGCTTCGCCGAAACAGGGACAAACGCTGGAGCAAGTGCGCGACCTCGTGATGGAACAGATCGATAAATTGAAGAAAGGTGATTTTGACGAAAGCCTGGTAAAAGCAATTGTGGCCAACGGGAAGTTAGAGTTGCTGGAAGGATTGCAGAAGAACGAGGCCCGGGTGAGCGACCTGATGGAAGGGTTCATCCAACACCGGGATACGTTGTGGAACCGGGAGGTGGCCGAACTCGATGAGGAAGCGGGAATTTCAAAGGCGGAGATCGTGCGTGTCGCCAACAAGTACCTGGCCAATAACTATGTGTTGCTGTACAAACGCAAGGGCGAGGACAAGAGCATCACGAAAGTGGACAAGCCGCCCATTACGCCGGTGGAAACGAATGCCGGCAAACAGTCGGCCTTCCTGAAGAAGATAGAGGCCATGCCTGTCTCGGAAGTCAGCCCCCAATGGCTGGATTTCAAGGACGGCATCGGTCATACCAGGGCAGGGATCGCCGATGTGTTGTATGTGCCCAACAAGGAAAACGAGCTGTTCCATCTCTACTACCGTCTCGAGATGGGCAATTTCAATAACCGGCTGTTGCCCCTGGCGGCGCAGTACCTGCAATACCTTGGAACGGCGGAGCATCCCACCGCCGAGATCAGCAAGGCCTTCTATGACATCGCGTGTAATTTTGCCGTGAACACCACCAATGATGTGACGACCGTCAGTATCACGGGTCTGCAGGAGAATTTCGGCAGGGCGGTGTCGCTCTTCGAGGATGTGCTCCACAATTGTCTGCCCGACCCGGGTGCGCTGGCGGCTCTGAAGACCCGGCTGATGAAAGCGCGTGCCAACAACAAACTGAATAAGAATGCGATCATGCAGGGACTGATCTCGTACGCGCGTTATGGCGAGAAGAATCCGTTCAATACGGCGCTGTCGGATGAAGAGGTGGCCAATCTGAAACCGGAGGACCTTACGGATGTCTTGCACCATTTGCTCGACTATCCGCATACCATTATCTATTATGGGCCTCAGCCGATGGATGCTTTCGTTAAATCGATCACGGCGCTGCATCATTTGCCTGAGGCATGGACGCCGTATCCGGCGAAGCGGCATTTCCCTTTTGCGGCGCAATCGGCGAACCAGGTCTTGTTTGCCAATTACGACATGGTGCAAAGCGAGATCTGCTGGATCCGCAATTCGGACCACTATGACGTGAACAAGGAGCCGGTGGTAGATGTGTTCGACAATTATTTCGGCGGTGGGATGGGATCGGTCGTGTTCCAGACCTTGCGTGAATCGAAGGCGCTGGCGTATGCAACTTTTGCGACCTATGGTACCCCTTCGAAGAAGGAAGACCCTTTCTATGTCCTCGCCTACATCGGTTGCCAGGCGGACAAGATGAACGACGCGATCGGCGGGATGAATTCGCTGTTGAACGATCTGCCGGTAAACGAGCAGAATTTCGAGCTGGCGCGTACGAGCGAGAAAAAGGACATCCAAACGCAGCGGTTTACGGAAGACGCCATTGTGTTTGCCTACCTGGAGGACAAGGAGAAGGGGTTGGATTACGACCCGCGGAAGGAGGAATATGCGGCGATCGATACGCTGACGATGGACGACGTGAAGAAGTTCCATTCGCAGGAGCTGGCCGGCAAGGCGTATACGTACTGCGTGGTGGCGAGCGATAAGAAGATCAAGCTGGACGATCTGAAGAAAGTGGGCGATGTCAAGGTGCTGACGCTGGATCAGATATTTGGATACTAGGAGCGGATGATGGTGGCGGGTCGTGGTAGCGGGAAGATTTAGGGGAGAGGCGCGGAGGATGCCCACTGGTCGAAGAGTCGCCGTTGTTTGGCGCTGGCGGCGGGATCGGAGGTAATGGTGATCACTGGACTAGTATAAGATGTGAGATAGACCGGGACGGTATTCGTCCCGGTTTCTTTTTTTACGCTGACGTGGACCGTGTCGCCGACTCGCAGGGAGTGGAGGGCAACCGCGAAATCCTGTCGGGAATGTATGGGACGGTCATCGATGGCCGTGATGATGTCGCCCGTATTCAAGCCGGCCTGCGCCCAGCAGCCGTTGGGGTTGTTGATGCCGATGCGCACGCTGGTATCATCGCGAAGAATCCAGGAATAGACGCGGAGGTCGGGGAGGGGCCGGCCCTGCGGGTCTTGCGCGGGTGGCTGGTCATGCGTCATCCGGAGACCGATGAGGTGCAGGTATTTCGCGAAGGCGATCGGTTTTCCCTCGTGGAGATAGTTGCGGAAGAAGTCATGGGCAGCGCCGCACCCGCAGATCGCGGCCGCAGCCGTTTCGAGGGCGCTGTCGGAGACGGGTTGTTTGCCGCCGTACTGAAGAAAGACCTCGCGCATCAGGTCGTCGAGCGAGCGGTGGCCGTCGGTGGCATCGCGGATCAGGAAATCGAGACACGCGCCGAGGAGCTCGCCCTGGAGATGGGTGCTGGCGGAGAAGTTGCCGAGCGGGCCGGGTTGGACATAGTCGGCGAGGCTGACTTTGGC
>DASZYU010000403.1:0-7757 GCA_035545215.1 Puia sp. | reverse complement strand
TTCTTCTCGGTGATCGCGTTGCCGATCTGCACGGCCCCGCCACTGACCGTTTCGGACTCGTGCGTGAGTTCCAGACTGGAGAACGTCGCGCCGTGGATGCCGTCGCGGCCCGTGCGCCCGCCGACGGCGACGATCAGGTCGCCGGGGTTCACCTGCTTGAACGCCTTGTCTGCCGGGATGACGCCGACGGTGCCGCAGAACACGAGCGGGTTCGCGAGGTAGCGTTCGTCGAAGAGAATCGCGCCGTTGACCGTGGGAATGCCCATGCGGTTGCCGTAGTCGCGCACGCCGGCGACCACGCCGTTCATCACGCGCCGCGGGTGCAGCACGCCCTGCGGCAGTTGCTCCGGGGGGAAGTCCGGCGGGGCGAAGCAGAAGACGTCGGTGTTGCAGATGGGCTTCGCGCCGAGGCCGGTGCCAAGCGGGTCGCGGATGACGCCGCCGAGACCGGTGTTGGCGCCGCCGTACGGTTCGATGGCCGAGGGGTGGTTGTGCGATTCGATCTTGAACACGACCCCGTAACCGCCGCCGATGTCCATCAATCCCGCATTCTCCTCGCCCGCCGCCACCAGCATTTTCTTCCCTTCGCGCGGCAGCGTCTTGAGCCATTTGATGGAATTCTTATAACTGCAGTGCTCGCTCCACATGGCGCTAAAGGCGCATAATTCGGTGAAATTGGGTGTACGGCCCAGCTTTTGGCGGATAAGACCGAACTCTTCCGCTGTCAATCGCAGCTGTTCGGCCGTTTTTTCGCTTATTTCCATGGCGGTAAAATTACAATCCCTTCCACTCGCGCCCAAATTTGTCCCGGCGCCGGGTGGTCATGCCGAATTCGACAGTGCTGTGGCGCTCCTTTTCCGCCGATGTCCGCCAGCCGCACTGCCAGCCCGGCCGGGGCGCGCTGCAGCGCCGTAGCCGATTGCAGGTTGGTCTTTTTTTCAGTAGGTTTGCGGGCTATGGCCTCAAAACAAAGGATTGCTTTTGTAGCGAACACGAGCTGGAGTATCTACAAGTTCAGGCTGTATCTCATCGAAAGACTGCTGCAAAAAGGGTTCTCTGTTTTCGTGCTGGCGCCGCGCGACGCTTACACCGAAAAATTCGGGGAGGTGGCGGGTCTTCAATACATCGAGCTCCACCGGCTGAAGGCCAAATCGCTTTCCCCGCGTAACAACCTGCTGCTTTATCGCGAACTGCTGCGTCACTACCGGCAACTGCGTCCTCACCTGATCTTCCATTATACGATCAAACCGAACCTGTTCGGTTCGATGGCCGCCCGCCGGGCGCGTATCCCTGCGGTGAGCGTCATCACCGGTCTCGGGTATACGTTTACGGGCGGCGGATGGCTCCGGGCCGCGGTGAAAGCGCTGTACCGGCGCATACTTCGCAGCAATGCCGAGGTCTGGTTCCTGAATCCCGACGACCGCGACGTTTTTACGACACAAAAACTCGTCGCGCCGGAAAAAACCTTCCTTTTGCCCGGCGAAGGCGTGGACACGATGGATTTTTTTCCGGCGCCCTTCGAGCCGCGGGGGAAAGGGATCACTTTCCTGCTGATCGGAAGGCTTATCGGGCACAAAGGCATCCGGGAGTTCGTTCAGGCCGCCGCGTTATTGCAACAAAAAGGGCTCGATGTCCATTGCCAGTTGCTCGGCTTTTTCGATGAAAGGAACCCTGTCGCCATCCCGCGCAAACAGGTAGAAGAATGGACACGCAGGCAGACGGTCTCGTACCTCGGTCACACGGACGATGTGGCGCCTTTTATTCAACAGGCAGATTGCATTGTCCTTCCCAGCTACCGCGAGGGGATGCCGCTGAGCCTGCTGGAAGGCGCTAGCATGTGCAAGGCGCTGATCGCGAGCGACACCCCGGGCTGCCGGACGGTGATCGAGGACGGCGTCAATGGATTCCTTTGCCGGGTGAAGGACGGCGCGGACCTGGCCGATAAAATGTCGGCCTACTACCATCTTCCCGACGAAGCCAAGAAACAGATGGGCATCGAAGGCCGTAACCGTGTCCTCGCGCGCTACACCCGCGACATCGTAGCCGGCATCTATCTCGGGAAGATAGCCGTCCTGTGCCCGGCGCGACAATGAAAAGGACATGCATACCTTCCTCTTCATATTATACAGCGTGTTTTGCGGGATCGCCATCGTCAACATGCGCTTTATCCGCAACAGCGGCATCCGGCCCGTCCTGCTCCTGCTGTTGTTTGCCCTGCATGTGGCCGTGGGGCTGGCGCATAATATCATTGCCTACAGGTACTACCCGGAACACGGCGATGTCTGGACGAATTTCTGGATCAGCTACATGTACCGCCACCGTCTGTTCCATGACTTCGCCGCCTTTCAGGCCGACAATGCGAGCTGGACGCACATCACGCACAACGGCCTGGTCTATATTCAAATGCTCCTGAGCTTTGTCTCGCGGGACCACATGGATGTCAACACGCTCTTGTTCTCATTCCCTGTTTTTCTCGGTAATATCGCGCTGTTCCGTCTCTTCCGCGACCGTTTTCCAAACGACCCGCTGGCGGCATTCATCGTTTTTCTACTGCCGTCGACCCTGTTCTGGACTTCGTGCATCCATCGCGAAGGCGTGCTCTATTTACTATCGGGGCTCCTGCTGCTGGCGTTTCATCGCATGATGATTTGCGGGCATGCGCCGCGGCGGTTGCTGTCTGCCGTCGTTTGCTTTTTGCTGATCTTTTACTTCCGCGGCGGTTTCGCCCTGACGCTGGTGCCCGCAATCTTTGCCTGGTGGTACCTCGAAAAACCGCGGGCGCGCCCGCAGCTCAGCAGGGCTGCCGTCTTCGTTGCCGGGGCGATCGTGGTGGTGGTCCTCGCGTTCCCTGCGCTGCACCTACCGGCCCTCCTCGCCCGCTGGCAAAACGAATTCTATGACCTCTACGGCCATTCGAGGCTTCCGCTGGCGCAAATGGACGGCACCTGGTCCGGCTTTTTCCGGGTGCTGCCCGCCGCGGTACGTAACGGTTTGTTCGAGCCGCTGCCCGGCGCAGGGGGACAAAGGATCTATCTGGTCTTTTCGATCGAGCTGCTCGCGATCTGGGCGTTTGCGATCGCGGGCTTCCTCAGGAAGAAACTGGCGGCCGGTTCGGCTTCGGATGGCCCTTATGCCCGGAATCTGGCGCCGGCTGACCGGGCTTCTGCTCGTCCCCCCGCGGCGCTGCCGGAGGACGGCGGCGCATCCCCGTTCGGTTGGTTTGCGATCCTGTTTTGTCTCGCCGGCATGGTGCTGATCGGTCTGTTCGTACCCTTTGCGGGGACCATCGTCCGCTATCGCAGCATTTACCTGCCTTTTCTGCTCGCGCCGGGGCTGCATGGGCTGCGGACCCTTCGCCCGCTGCGGCGGCTGAACGATTGGCTTTCTCGAAAGGCTCTCACGCGGGCTGTCGTCGCGGCTCCCGGCAAATAAACGATCGGCTTTCGCAAAGGCCGTTACATATTATAATTAACAAAATGTTATCATTCCGCCCATAACTGCATCAGTTTTCGGTCCCTGCGGACCAAAAAATTGTTAGTTACCCCGCAATCCGTTAGTTTCGCAAAAATTATGACGCATGTCCTCTATAAGATTTAAAGCTATTGACCATCTGGCGACCTCCAGCCTTGACGGCCAGGTCCCTGGCGCGGTCAAGATCACCGCCATCTTCGGCGAGAACGTTTTCACGCTCAAAACTGCACGGGAATTCCTGAGTGATGAAGCTTATAAAAGCTTGCTGGCCTCGATCAAGGGCGGAAAGAAGATCGATCGCGCCGTTGCCAACCAGATCGCTTCGGGTATCCGTCAATGGGCAGAGGCGAAAGGGGTCACCCACTTCACGCACTGGTTCCAGCCGCTGACCGGGACCACCGCCGAAAAACACGATTCTTTCTTCACGATAAAGAGCGACGGCACCGCCATCGAAGAATTCGACGGCGCGGCCCTGATCCAGCAGGAACCCGACGCTTCTTCCTTCCCCAGCGGCGGTCTGCGCGCGACCTTCGAAGCCCGCGGTTATACGGCCTGGGATCCGTCCTCTCCCGCTTTCGTGATGGAGATCGAGACCGGCAAAACGCTTTGCATCCCGACCATTTTCGTTTCCTATACCGGCGAATCGCTGGATTACAAGGCGCCGCTCCTCAAGGCGCTCGCGGCGCTCGACAAGGCGGCCGTCGACGTGTGTCATTATTTCGACAAGAACGTTACCAAAGTAACGGCTACGCTCGGATGGGAACAGGAATATTTCGTGGTCGATGAAGGCTTGTTCAACGCCCGGCCCGACCTCGTCCTCAGCGGCCGCACGGTCTTCGGTCATGCCCCTGCGAAAGGTCAGCAGTTGGAAGACCATTATTTCGGCAGCATCCCCGAACGCGTTTATGCCTTTATGCGCGATTACGAGCAGGAAGCCTACAAACTCGGGATCCCGCTGCGTACCCGTCACAACGAGGTGGCCCCCGCCCAGTTCGAGTGCGCCCCCATTTTCGAGGAGGTCAGCGTCGCCGTCGACCACAACATCCTTCTGATGGATGTCATGGACCGCGTCGCCCGCCGTCACAAGCTGCGCGTGCTGCTCCACGAAAAACCGTTTGCCGGGATCAACGGCAGCGGTAAACACAACAACTGGTCCATGGCCACGGACACCGGCACCAACCTGCTGGCCCCCGGCAAGACGCCCAAGACCAACCTGATGTTCCTGACCTTTTTCGTCAATACGATCAAGGCCGTCCATGACTATTCCGACGTATTGCGTGCTTCCATCGCAGGCGCGGGCAACGATTTCCGGCTTGGCGCCAACGAAGCTCCTCCCGCCATCATTTCCGTCTTCATCGGCGAATACCTCAGCAAAGTGCTGGCCGACGTCAAGGAAAGGGTCGGCGATAAATTCGACGAGCAGGACGAGGCCATCCTCAAACTGGATCTTCACCGGAGCATACCCGAGCTGCTGCTGGACAATACCGACCGCAACCGCACCTCGCCGTTCGCGTTCACCGGCAACAAATTCGAGTTCCGCGCCGTTGGCTCCAGCGCCAACTGTGCCAACGCCATGATCGTCCTCAACTCGATCCTCGCCGAAACGCTCAAGAAGTTCAAGAAAGACGTCGACGCGCTGATCGAAAAAGGCGATAAAAAAGAGATCGCCATCATGCACGTCATCCGCGAATACGTCGTCGGCAGCGAAAAAGTCCTCTTCGAGGGCGACGGCTACAGCGACGAGTGGCACCATGAGGCCGAAAGACGCGGTCTGCCCAACGTCCGGACGACCCCGCTCGCGCTCGACGCCATGGTCACCGAGAAAGCCAAACACCTCTTCGAATCCAATGGCGTGTACACCCATAGCGAACTGGAAGCCCGTCATGAGATCGAACTCGAGAAGTATATCAAGCGGGTGCAGATCGAAGCGCGCATTATGGGCGAACTGGCCACCAGCCATGTCCTGCCGCCGGCCATCAAGTACCAGAATATCCTCATCCAGAACATCAAGGGTCTGAAAGAGATCGGCCTGAAGGACAGCGCCTATTCGAACCAGCTGCAAATCCTCATCAAGATCTCCGATCACATTTCCAAGGTCAGCGAGTTGGTCGAGAAAATGATCGAGGCCCGGAAGATCGCCAACAATATCTCCGACACGCGTACGAAGGCCATTTCCTATAACAGCCAGGTCAAGGAGCCGTTCTTCGACCAGATACGCTACCATGTCGACAAGCTCGAGCTGTTGGTGGACGACCAGGAATGGGTGCTTTCGAAATACCGCGAACTGCTGTTCCTGCGCTAACCGGCCCGCTGGATAGGTCCGCATAGACCGGGGCGGGGCTGCTTCATTTTTCAGCCAACCGTTCCTTCACCCATTTTTTGGCGATCTCCAGCTGTTGGTGCATGTTCAGATGAGAATTGTCGAGGACGATGGCGTCCTCCGCCTGGCGCAGGGGGCTGACCTCGCGATGCGAGTCGATATAATCTCGCTTTGACAGGTTCTGTTTGACCTCTTCGAGGGTGATATTCGGGTTTTTCTCGTAGAGCTCGCGGTACCTTCGCTGCACGCGGACCTTTTCATCCGCCGTCATGAAGATCTTCAGCTCTGCTTGAGGGAATACCACCGTGCCGATGTCGCGGCCGTCCATCACGATCCCTTTATTCCGGCCCATCTCCTGCTGGCGGGCTACCGCGAAGTCGCGCACCGCGCGGACCGCCGCGACTTCGCTCACCTTTTCGGCGATGACGAGGTCACGGATCACGTATTCGACGTTCTCGCCGTTCAGCCACATCTCGGTCTGACCGTTCTTGTGATTGGTCTGAAATTCGAGCCGGATATGCTTCAACGCTTCATCGACCGAGGCCGGAATGGTCCAGTCGACGTGATGCCGCAGGAAATAAAGCGTGATCGCGCGGTACATGGCCCCGCTGTCGATATAGACATAATGCAGTTCGCGCGCCAGCTGTTTTGCAAGCGTGCTTTTGCCGCAGGAAGACCAGCCGTCGATGGTGATAATGATTTTCGTCATAAAGGTGCGGGCCGGCGCTCGGCTCTGCCCATAAAAAAACCGCACCAAAGGTGCGGTCTTTTTTTTATTTAAGACTATTTAAGCCTCCGATTTTTCCTTTGCTTTTTCTTTCAGCGTGAAGCGGATCTTCGAATTCTCCTTGTCGAGATCGGCGATCAGGATATCCCCGTTCTTGATGTTCATGTTGAGGATCTCTTCCGCCAGCGGGTCTTCCAGGTATTTCTGGATGGCCCTGTGCAGGGGGCGGGCGCCGAACTGCTGGTCATAACCCTTATCGGCGATGAAGTTCTTGGCATCGTCCGTCAACTCGAGCGTAAAGCCCAGGTTGTTGAGACGTTTGAGCACGCCCTTCATCAGGATATCGATGATCTGGAAGATGTGTTCCTTATTCAGCGAGTTGAAGATGACCACGTCGTCGATACGGTTCAGGAACTCGGGGCTGAACGTGCGTTTGAGCGCCTTTTCGATCACCGCCTTGTTGTTCTCGTCCACGTTTTGCGTCCTGGCGGCCGTGGCAAAGCCTACCCCGTCGCCAAAATCCTTCAGCTGCCGGACCCCGATATTCGACGTCATGATGATCAGCGTGTTCTTGAAATCGACTTTGCGTCCGAGACCATCGGTCAGCTGGCCGTCATCCAACACCTGGAGGAGGATATTGTAAATATCCGGGTGCGCTTTTTCGATCTCGTCGAGCAGGATCACCGAGTAGGGTTTCCTGCGGACGCGTTCGGTCAGCTGGCCGCCTTCCTCGTAACCCACATATCCCGGAGGCGCGCCGATCAAACGGCTCACCGTGAACTTCTCCATGTATTCGCTCATGTCGATGCGGATCAGCGAATCCTCGGAATCGAACATGTACCGCGCCAGCGCACGCGCCAGTTCGGTCTTGCCGACACCCGTGGGTCCGAGGAAAATGAAGGTCCCGATCGGCTTTTTGGGATCTTTCAGGCCGACTCGGTTCCTTTGGATGGCCTTGACCACCTTGGTGATCGCATCGTCCTGACCGACGACCATGCCGCGCATGTCGATGGCCATATTCCGCAGCTTTTCGGTTTCGGCCTGTACCATGCGTTTGACGGGGATACCGGTCATCATGCTGACCACTTCCGCGATATTCTCTTCATCGATCGGGTAGCGTTTGTGTTTGCTCTCCTCTTCCCACTCGGCTTTGGCCTTCTCGAGCTCTTCCTGGAGGCGTTTTTCGGTATCGCGCAGCGACGCGGCTTCCGCGAACTTCTGGCTCTTCACCACCTTGTT
>DASZYU010000402.1:0-2930 GCA_035545215.1 Puia sp. | reverse complement strand
GATATTCGTGCGATCGGTGAGCCAGGTGACCGTAGTCGTTTTCTTTTTATAGTCTACGCTGACTTTGACGATGCCGTCCTCGTGTTTCATGTAATTCTCGATGCGGGCCTTGCATTTTTCGCATTGCACCGTGGGTGTCTTGATTACGGCGGTCATCTGAGGTTTCAGCTGAGCGGAAGCCGTACAGGCGATGCCGACCAGCACCAGGAGAAAGAGATATGCTTTTTTCATATGTAATGGAATTATCGATGTTAAAGATAGGGAAATTTTGGTGAAGTCACCGGCCTTAGGCGCCCGTCCAACCGGATGGGTCGGCCCTCCATTTCAGCAACACCTTTTCGTCGTCCGGGCTTACGAGCCCCTTTTCGACGGCCAGTTTGATGAGCGTCGGGTAATCGGACAACGAGACATAGGGAGTCCCGGACCGTGCGAACGCTTCGCGCGCGGAATCGAACCCGTAGTTGAAGATCGATACGAGACCGATGACCTGCAGACCCTCCTGCCGGAGGATATCGACCACCTGCAAGCTGCTTTTGCCCGTGGAGATGAGGTCTTCGATTACGACCACCGGTTGACCGGCCTGATAGTATCCTTCGATCTGTTGACCGAGGCCATGTTCCTTGGGTTTGCTGCGGACATAGACATAGGGCAGCTTGAGCTGGTCGGCAGCCATAGCGCCCCAGGCGATGCCCGCCGTGGCGACGCCTGCCAGCAGGCTTGCGTCGGGCCATTGGGCAAAGATGACGTTGCAGAGTTCGGATTTGATGAAATCGCGGATATAGGGGAAACCGAGCACCTTTCGGTTGTCGCAATAGATGGGGCTTTTCCAGCCGGATGACCAGGTAAAGGGTTCTCTGGGACGGAGACGGATGGCCTGCGCTTGCAGCAACCGCTCGGCAACGGCCCGTTCGTTCGTGGTGATGATCTTTTCTGCCATAATGCGAAAGTAGGTAAATTGCGGGAACCGCCGGAGGCGGTTCGTCCGAAGGTCATGCATTCGTTCACCCGCCGTTGGCGGTCAACTTCCATCATGTATATCAAGATCTATTTTAACGACAAACCGTTGTTCCTTTGCGATGAGCTGACGCCCGAGATCAGCGCTTATTCGCATCATGACGATGCCGTGCTGATCGACGAATTCGATCATCATACGGTGAATACCATGCTCCATGAAATGCGTCAGCCGAAGGTACACGCCGGGATCTTCATCCACCAGGACCTGGACCAGCTGCGAAAGGCCGTGTTCAAAAAATTCCTGCTCGTCAAGGCGGGCGGCGGATTGGTGAAGAATGCCGAAGGGGCCTATCTGTTCATGCTGCGGCGGGCTGTCTGGGATCTGCCTAAGGGAAAGCTGGACCCGGGAGAGACCATCGAGCGATGCGCTTTGCGCGAAGTAGAGGAGGAGACGGGTTTAAAGGATGTGCGGCTGGACGGACCGCTGCTCGTGACCTATCACACTTACGATGAGAACGGCAAGCATATCCTGAAGGAAACCCATTGGTTCAGGATGTCCGCCGCGGATGGCTCCTCGCTGAAGCCGCAGCAGGAAGAGCAGATCACCGAGTTGCGGTGGGTGTCGCCCGGAGACATGAAACCTTTGCTGCAACGGACGTTCCCTTCGGTGGCCGATGTGATCCGGAGCGCGGGCGAGTGAAGAGGGTGGGACCGCATATCGTGATGGATCGGGGCTGTCAGGCGCCGGGAAGATTCCTGATAATAGCGACGGTGAGGCGGCTGACGCAAACCAGTTTGTCGCGCTCGTCGTGGATGCGAATGTCCCACACGTGCGTAGTCTTGCCGATGTGGAGGGGTCTGGCGGTGCCGGTGACGAAGCCGTCGCGGACGCCCCTGATGTGGTTGGCGTTGATCTCGAGACCCACGCAGTAATATTGCCGCTGGTCGATCACAAGCGCCGATGCCACGCTCCCTACCGTTTCGGCCAGTGCGACCGAGGCCCCGCCGTGGAGCAGGCCGTAGGGTTGCCGGGTACGATGGTCCACCGGCATGCGGGCCTTCAGGTAATCATCCCCGATCTCGGTGAATTCGATGCCGATGTATTCGCCCATGGTCCGGTGACCGAGAGAACGCAGTTGTTCGGGCGTAACGGCAGGGTCGAACCAGATGGACATCAGCGGACGAGTTTTTGTTCTTTCAGCGAGCGGGCGACCACTTCGGGCAGGAACTGCAGCGCGTTTCCGCCATTGCGCAACACGTCCCGTACCAGTGTAGAGGCCACGGAGGTATATTGCGGCAGACAGGTGAGGAAGATGGTCTCGATATCGTGGTCAAGACTGCGGTTCATATCGGCGATCGCTTTTTCGTATTCGAAATCGTTCACATAACGGATGCCTCTCAGGATGAAATGTGCGCCGACCTCCTGGCAGCAACGCACCGTCAGTCCTTCATAAACGACGGCTTCGACCTTGGGGTTGCCTTTATAGATCTCGCGGATCCAATCGAGCCGTTGTTCCTCGGAGAACATGGGTTCTTTGTTCGCGTTCCGCCCGATGCCGATGACCAGCTTGTCGAATAGCGAAAGGCTGCGGTTGATGATGTCCTGGTGCCCGATGGTGATCGGGTCAAAGGTTCCTGGGAAGAGGCAAATTCGGTTCATAGACAAATGCAATTTATGCCAAAATGGCCTTATTTGAGCGGGCCGCTGCCAGTTGAGCGAGCTGCTGGTGGTTGAGCGGGCCGCCGCTATTGGAGCGAGCTGCTGGTGGTTGAGCGGGCCGCCGCTATTTGAGCGGGCCGCTGCGCGCCGTTCCGCCGGCCAGCAGATAGAGCACGGCCATGCGCACCGCTACGCCGTTTTCCACCTGGTGAAGGATGATCGACTGTTTGCTGTCGGCTGCGTCGCTGTCGAGCTCGACGCCCCTGTTGATGGGACCGGGGTGCATGATCACGATCTCTTTGTCGAGGCTGTCGAG
>DASZYU010000401.1:0-12117 GCA_035545215.1 Puia sp. | reverse complement strand
CCGCCGTGACCGGAATTGCCGCCGTGACCGGAATTGCCGCCGGGTTGGGCGCGTCGGCTTACCCCCGCAAGAAAACCCACGATCCGGCCGCCGTCCTCGCATACCCACACCCCGTCGCGGCGGGGATCGAATTGCAGCCCGAATTCGCCGAGCCCTTTCAATACATAGCTTTCGAAGCCCAGGCCATAATTCCATTCGTGCTCGTAAATACGCCCATGGAGATAAGCGACATAGCCGAGGTCGCCGGGTAGCAGACGCGTACGGATCGTCACTTCGCCGGGTCGGGGGGACTCGGGTCGCGGGGAGCCGGGTCGCGGGGAGCCGGTCTCGCCTTGCGTCGGTCCGTCGGTCGCCATCAGAGATTCCCTTTTTTCAGCTCGGCCACCGCAAAATTCGCCGCGCGCGCGGTGAAGGCCATATAGAGGATCGATGGGCTCTGGTTGCCGGTGCTCGTCATGCACGCGCCGTCGGTAACGAATACGTTCTTGCAGTGATGCAGTTGGTTGTGCCCGTTGAGCAGCGATGTCTTCGGGTCCTTGCCCATCCGGCATCCGCCCATTTCGTGTATGTCGCGTCCGGGCGCCCAATGATTGTCGTGTTGCGTAATATTTTTTACGCCGATGGCATCGAGCATTTCGGCGCTTTGGGTCAGGAAGTCCTTTAGCAACCGTTCGTCGTTGTCGTCGTAGCCGACCTTCGTGACCAGCAACGGGATGCCCCATTGATCCTTTTGAGTAGGGTGGAGGCTCACCGTGTTGGTCTCCTTCGGGACGGTCTCGCCCTGCATATAAATATACATCCACCACGCGCCGGGTTCGCTGAGGGCATTTTTGTAATCGGCGCCAATCTGCAACGGCGCCACGTCGCTGTCGCCGGCCTGGCTGCGACCCGCTCCCATGAAGGCCATATAGCCGCCCACGAAATCGGTGTCCTGTTTTTTCAGATTGCGGAAGTTGGCCATCATACATTCGGAAGGCCGGCGGCCATAATAATATTTATCGGTAAATCCGTCGACCGTGCCGCCGAGCGAACCACGATAGTTCTGAAAGGCGACGTATTTTCCCAGCAGGCCGTTGTCGTTGCCGAGACCGTGGGGAAACCGGCGGCTCGTGGAGTTCAGCAGTACGAGGTTGCTGTTCAATGCCGACGCGTTCAAAAAAATGACGCGCGCGTAATATTCGGTAGCCTGTTTGGTATTCGTGTCGATGATCCGAACGCCGGCGGCCTTGCCCTTCTGTTCGTCATAGATGATCGAATGGACGACGGAGAACGGCCGGATAGTCAGGTTGCCGGTCCGTTGCGCCCAGGGCAGCGTTGTCGAGTTGCTGCTGAAATATGCGCCGAAAGGACAGCCCCGCATACACATATCGCGCGCCTGGCATTGCGCCCGGCCCTGTTGGAGGTGGATATCCGAGGGCTTGGTCAACTGGGCCCAACGGCCCGCGATCATATACCGGTCGGGATACCGTTCGCTGATCCTTTTCTGAAGATGTTGTTCGGCGCAGTTCATATCGAACGCGGGAAGATAGTCTCCGTCGGGCATGGCCTCGAGTCCGTCGGGGTTGCCGCAAATGCCGGAGAACCGTTCGACATGCGAATACCACGGCGCGATCTCGTCATAGGTGATCGGCCACTCGATGCCGTAACCATACCGCGCCGGAGCGGTGAATTCGTAATGGCTCCATCGCGGACAGGCGCGTCCCCAGATGAGCGATTTGCCGCCGACCTGGTAGCCGCGGATCCAGTCGAACGGTTTTTCCTGGACATAGGGATGGTCCTTGTCGCGGATAAAGAAGTGCGCCGTGTCTTCGCCGAAACCGGCCGCGGTCGTGATCAGCGGGTTCTCATCCACGAACTTCCGGGTCATTTCTTTGCGGTGCGGGAATTCCCAGGGGGCCATCGTAGCCGTCGGATAATCTTTGTTGTGAACGACGTCGCGTCCGCGCTCGAGCACCAGCGTTTTCAGGCCGAGCTCGCACAATTCTTTGGCTGCCCATCCGCCGCTGATGCCCGAACCTATTACAATCGCGTCGAAACTGTGTTGTTGACGATCATCTGGCATAGCTAACCGAAATTTCTTTAAAGTATACGATATCGTTGTCGCTGTGGTTCTGTATGCCGAACCAACCCGTAACGGGCCGCCGCCCACGCTGCGGTTCGAAATCGAACTTTCGCGGCGGGACCGGATCGCCTTCACGGTAGTCGGTGACCTTGACGCCGTTGACCAGCACGATGGTGCGCGGCCCGTCGAGTGTGATATCCATCGTATTCCATTCGGGACCGGGCTTACCCGGTTTGGCCAGCGGCTTGGTCAGCGAATACAGCGTCCCCGTGATATGGTAGTCGTCCTCGTTGGATTTTTCCGGGTGGTTGTCGATCTGTACTTCGTATCCGTAATGCACCGGCATCCATTCTTCGCGCGGCTCGATCGGTATTCGGATAAAGACGCCCGAGTTGTCGTTTTCGTCCCTCATTTTGTAAACGATGTGGAAGGTGCAGTTGCCGAACGGCCCGCCCGCCCAGTAAAGCAGTCCCATCCCGCCATGCCCGCGCAGGAGTCCGTTCTCCACGCTCATGCTGCCCGGCCCGACATGTTTCCACCCCGTCAGGTCCTTGCCGTTGAAGAGTTGCTGTACGCGTCGCGGCGGTTCCGGAGTCACAGGTCTCGTTGGTCCGCCTGAAAGGAACGCCGGCAGCAAGGCCGCCAGCAGAAGCGATTGATAGTGCATATGGCAGGCTTATAGTTTTAAAGGTAAGGATTTTTTGCCCGCACTTAAACGGCAGGATCGACAGGAAACATCGGCATATCCTTTGCAGTCCTGTTTGTATGGAAAATAATGATCATACAAAGCAAAACAAAACACCCGAAATCCGCGAAGATCGTCCCAGCCGGGCCGATTTTCATCACGGTTCGGCTACGCAGGGCGGCTCGAATTTTGGACAGGGATCGAACGATCTCGATAAGCATGCGATCCAACAAGGCAGCGAAGCCAACGATGGTGCGAGCTACGACAACGAACGGGGTTGGGACAACGAGGCGCTGCGTGAAGAGGACATGAAGGACACGGTGCCGAAAAAAGATGCCAAAAGCGACGCAATTGAAGGCGCCAAAAAGCACGCCGAAAAAGACGCCCAAAAGCAGGGCTCGAAATGAGGGTTATGCGGTCCCTGCTGATCCTGACCGATTTCTCGGAGCCGTCGTTCCGCGCGGCGGAATACGGGTGCGCGCTCTCTGATACTTTACAGGCGGGGCGCATCGTGTTGTACCACGCCTACCAGACCGCCGCGGCAACGACCGATCTGCCCGTATCGGCGGTCCGGACGAACAGCAAGGTCCACGTCCAAGCGGTGCAGGCGCTCGGCGCCTTGCGGGACCGGCTCGAATCCATCCCGAAACATCCTTTAACCATCGATCTGCTGGCGGAAGACACTTTTCTTCCCGATCGTATCAACGAGTGTTGCCGCGAACAGGCCATCGATCTCATCGTCATGGGTGTCTCCGGCAAATCCGGGGCGCACCTTTTGGGCGGTACGGCTGCACGAATGCTTACCACGAGCAGATGGCCCGTGATCGTTGTACCCGCGCAGACGCCGCCGGGCAGCCCTGTCACAAAGATCGTTCTGGCAAGCGATCTGCACAACATGCCGGGCCGTTCGGGCGAACGGTTATCGGCGCTGCTGGATTCGTTCCATGCGCCGGTCGAAGTCATCCATGTCGGCGGCGACAATATCGTGCAGGGGATACTGGATTCCGCCGGCAGACTGGGCGCATCGCTCGTCGTCGCTGTACCCAGGCGGCATGGCTTGCTGGCGTCGATGTTCCATCGGGGCGTGACGGAGAAATTGGCCTACAATTCCCCAACCCCCCTATTGTTTTTTCCGGAAGAATGATTTAACTTTAGTTTGTTCACACGCTGAAGCCGGGTTACCACCTCCGACCCCGTAAGGCCACGTGGCAACCTGCTTCAATGATATGCCGCTCCAGCTGATCCTGGGGCGGTTTTTCACTATGCCTACGATCAGGATCAAACGGATCTATGAACCACCGGCCGGATCCGACGGCTACCGGGTATTGGTCGACAGACTTTGGCCGCGAGGCGTCAAAAAGGAATCTGCGCATATCCATTACTGGGGGAAGGAAGTCGCTCCCTCCGCACCGTTGCGGAAATGGTTCGGGCACGATCCCGCAAAATGGGTGGAGTTCAAAAAGAAATACCTGGCCGAGTTGACGGCTTCCGGCGCCGCCGGCCGGCTGAAAGCTCTCTTGCTGCCGCACAAGACCGTCACACTGCTCTATGGCGCGCGCGACGAGGAACACAACAATGCGGTCGTGCTGGAGGAATTCCTTGGGAAATAGCCTGTCCGATGAAGCAGAGCTGCCGCGGCGTTGTTAACAAGTTTTAACAGCAATTCTAATTGCTTTCTAATTGGATTTTAATGGCAGGGTTGGAATTTTAAGCGCTCCCGATGGCCGCATCCCGTTAAATACCTGCGCCATGAATGCTCCGGATCAAAATCAGCGCTGTCTCCTGTTGGTGCTGGGCGATGAAAATGCCAGATTATTTTATTATGACGCTTCGACACTGTCCTGTCTCCGATCGATCGATGCGGACATCCACACGTATGAGACGAATGCTCCTCCCGCCGGCACGCCGCAACGGCAGGACCGGAAAGAAGCGCTGCGCTATATTTTTTGTCACCAGGTGGACGACGAGTTGTCGCGTCTGTTGAAAGAATACCCGGTACCCGTTTTTGTCACGGGCAAGTGCGCGATGTTGATCCGGTTTGACCGGTGGATAAAGAATGTCAAATACCGGTTCGCGTTCAGGAGTTGGCCCTTCTTCCTGTTGCGACCAGTCTGACGAGCGCCGCCGCATGCGCGGGAAGGTGCTGTGTGTAGGTTTTCCGGAACGTTCCGGCATCGGACCGTTTCCACAGATCGCGGACCATCACCCTGCCTTTCAGGCCCAGTGCGGGCAGATCGACCGCGACGTCCTGCGCGGAATCGCCGATGTTGAAGAGCGCGACAAAATAAGCACGAGGGCCGGCGGGAACATTGGAGATCGCACCGTCGGTATTGTCTTTGCCCGCGGCATCACCGGCCGGGGCTTTGCCGCCCGGGGCGTCGGAGACCCATACCATTCGGCCGTCTTTTTTGTACAGTTGGCGCGGATGCCGGCCCCGCCGGTTGACCGCGAGCACTTCGGGGTTCGTCTCGAGCGCTTCGTCGAAGGGACGGTTCTCGGGCAGGTCGCCGCCGATCATCAGCGGCGAGCGGTAAATGCACCAGAACGTCATGTGCGTCCGGAGCTCGTCGTCCGTGAAGCGGCTATAACGTTCGGGCCCAACCGGGCCGCGCAGCGAGACTTTGCCGATCTGCATCATGTCACAGTCCGGCCAGTGACCCGCGCCCCCGACAGATTGCCAGCGCCCGGCATAGTCGAACATCTTGAGCATTTCTTTCCAGCTGTCCCAGAAATCGTCCGCCATCCGCCACATATCGGCATAACGCCGGACATGCGCCGAATCGCGTAACGGCGTTTCTCCGGGCGAGATGCTCAGCACGATCGGTCTCCCGCAAGCCTCGATGGCCTTCCGGTAACCTTCGATCTCGCGGGCACGGTAGGGCCGGGCGATGTCGTCCACCTTGATCAGGTCGACGCCCCACTGCGCGTACAGTTGCAACAGCGAGTTCAAATACTCCTGCGCGCCGGGTTTGTCCATATCGAGGCCATACATGTGGTTCATCCAGGGACAGGTGGAGTTCGTGTCGGCTATCTGGTCGGCCGTGATGCCGGCGGCGCCCAGCACGGGTGAATGCGCCCAGACGGCCTGGCGAGGGATGCCGCGCATGACGTGGATGCCGAATTTCAGACCGAGCGAATGCACGTAGGCGGCCAGCGGGCCGAAGCCTTTGCCGCCGAACGCCGACGGGAACTTGTGCAGTTCGGGCGTCAGTCTGCCCCATCGGTCCATCTCGAGCCAGGGGACGTACGACCCGTCATACAAACGGGACTGGAACGGATTGCCGATACGGCTGCCGGGCGGGTTGTCGTATGCCCAAAGGAAATCGACCACCACGTATTGCCAGCCGAACCGCTTGAGCCGGCTCGCCATATAGTCGGCATTGGCCTTCACCTCGTCTTCGTGTACCGCCGAACCGAAACAATTATAGCTGTTCCACCCCATAGGCGGGGTGGCCGCCGGTTGTGCGCGGCCGGTAATGCAAAGGGAAAAAAGAATGAGGACGATCGGCAGCTTTCTCATATCAATGGCTTAATTTGTTCAAAGATGTCGATTAATTTTTATTTTTCAGAAAACGCATACGAATGAAAGAAGCAGTCTTTACGAAAGGAAGCCCCGCCCCGATCGGCCCTTTCTCGCAAGGCATCAAGGCGCAAGGCGTCACGTTGTATGTTTCCGGGAGCATCGGCATGCAGGACGGACAACTGGTGCGCGGCGGTATCAAGAGCCAGACCGTCCAGGCGCTCGACAATATCAAGGCGGTGCTCGATGCGGCCGGTTATGGGTTCGCGAACGTCGTCAAGGTCAACGTCTATCTGCAGGATATGAACGATTTTGTGGCCATGAACGAGATCTACGCCAACTATTTCCCACCTCCCGAGCCCGCGCGGACTACCGTCCAGGTCAACAGGCTGCCCAAGGATGCGCTGGTGGAGATCGACCTGGTCGCCGTAAAATAAAATGCCGCTGGCATAGGCTTTGAGGCCGCATCTTACCAAACACTTTTAAACAGTTGATATGGATAAGATGTCTTCCCCGACTGTTGCGGCAACGCCCGACGGACTGGTCGATCCGACAAAAAAATATCCCGGACCTCCCTTTGAACCGCAAAAGCAGCCCTGGCCGGGTCTTGCCGGCAAGATGAACCCCCGGCCGGACCATGGCGAGACCAGCTACCGCGGTTCCGGCCGGCTGGCCGGACGAAAAGCGCTGATCACGGGAGGCGACTCCGGTATGGGACGCGCCGCGGCCATCGCCTATGCGCGTGAAGGGGCTGATGTCGCGATCAATTACTATCCCACCGAAGAACCCGATGCCAAAGAAGTCGTCGCGCTCATCGAAAAAGAAGGACGAAAGGCGGTCGCGATCCCGGGCGATCTGCGCGACGAGGCGTTCTGCCGGCAATTGGTGGAACGCGCGGTCCGCGACCTGGGCGGGCTCGACATCCTCGTCAGCAATGCCGGCCGGCAACAGGCCCGCGCATCGATCCTCGATATTTCCAACGAAGATTTCGACGCAACGATGAAGACCAACATCTATGCTCCCTTCTGGATCATCAAGGCTGCATTACCGCACCTGAAACCGGGTTCGGTCATCATCGGAACGACCTCTGAACAGGCGTACGACCCCTCGCCCGATCTCTACGACTATGCGCAGACAAAGGCGGCCACGATGAACTATGTCAAGTCGCTGGCTAAACAACTTGGACCGAAAGGCATCCGCGTGAATGGCGTCGCGCCGGGTCCCATCTGGACACCCCTGCAGGTCAGCGGTGGCGCTACCATGGAGAAGCTGAAGAACTTCGGAGGTCAGACCCCGCTCGGCCGCCCGGGACAGGCGGCGGAACTCGCTTCGATCTATGTCCAGCTGGCCGCCAACGACGGCAGCTACGCGAATGGGCAGGTGTATGGTTCGGCAGGAGGTTCCGGGCAGCCGTAGCATCCGCGTGGATGGGTCAGCGGCGCGCCGCACAACGGGCAGGTACGGTTTAGGGTCAGCGGCGCACCGCCCAGCCCGCAAACCGCGTGGCACAATTTTTCCAGAAGCACCGTAAAATACTTAGTTATGCCAACTGCAGTTCAATCATCAACAAACACGGCGCAGAACTCTCGTTTGCGCCAGTTCTTCATCGAGCAATTACAGGACATTTACTGGGCCGAGCAAAAGCTGGTGAAGACACTGCCCAAGCTCTCCGAGGCAGCGCATTCGGAAGAACTGAAGAATGCATTCGACCAGCACCTGAAAGAGACGGAAAACCACGTTGCGCGTATCGAACAGGCCTTCTCGCTGATGCATGAAAAATCGGATGCCACCGAATGTCATGCGATGAAAGGCATCGTCAAGGAAGGAGAGGACATCATCGACGAGACGGAAGATAAAACGGCGCAACGCGATGTCGGCCTGATCTTCGCGGGCCAGAAAGCGGAGCACTACGAGATCGCGACGTATGGCGCGCTGATCGAGCTGGCCAGGGAAATGGGACAAATGCAAGTGGCAGGTTTGCTGCAGGAAACACTCAGTGAAGAGAAAGCGGCCGATCAAAAGCTCACCAGTCTTGCCGTGGGGGGAATCAATAAAGAGGCTATGGCAGAAGCGGCGGATTAGGATTGGGTACACCCTGTTCATTCAGGGCAGTCCCGAAAGCCAGAGAGTCCGTCATCAACGACGGACTCTCTCTTTGTGGTGTATACTCTTCGCATGTGGAAATAATTGGGAAATTATGCAACAATATCAGGACAGGGTCGTCGTCATCACGGGAGCGAGCGGCGGCGTCGGACGCGCAACGGCACACGCCTTTGCGGTCGAAGGAGCGAAAGTGGTTTTGGTCGCGCGCGGCCGCGAACAGCTGGCTGTTACCCAGCAGGAAGTAGAGGCGCTCGGCGGACGCGCGCTGGTGATCCCCGCCGATGTCGCGGACCCGGCGCAGGTCGAGGCGGTTGCCGAACAGGCCGAAAACGTTTTCGGCCCGATCGATGTGTGGGTGAACAACGCCATGGTCAGCGTTTTTGCGCCGATCCGGCAGATCACGCCGGAAGAGTTCCGGCGCGTCACCGAGGTGACCTACCTGGGCCAGGTGTATGGCGCAATGGCGGCGCTTCGCCGCATGGTTCCGCGTGACCGCGGCTCGATCGTATTCGTCGGTTCGGCGCTGGCCTATCGCGGCATTCCCCTGCAATCGGCATACTGCGGTTCGAAACACGGCATCGAAGGTTTTTACGACTCGTTGCGGGCCGAGCTGCTGCATGACAAAAGCAAGGTCAAGACCTGTATGGTCCAGCTGCCCGCTATGAATACGACACAATTCGGATGGGTCCTCAACAAGCTGCCGCGCAAACCGCGTCCGATGGGAAAGATCTATCAACCCGAAGTGGCCGCGCGCGCGATCCTGTATGCCGCGGCGCACAACCGCCGAAGCATCTGGGTAGGCTCGACGACCTATAAGGCGATCATCGGGAACAAACTCTCGCCGACGGCGGGAGACCACGTGCTGGCGCGCGAAGGATATGAAGGACAACTGACCGACGAGCCCGTGTCGCCGGACAGGCGAAACAACGTGTGGGAGCCGGTCGGAGAGGACAGGGGAACCCATGGCGGATTTGGAGCCATTGCGACGAATCGCAGTATGACGCTTTGGGCGGCTACGCATCGCGGATGGTTGGCGCTTGGCGCCGGTCTTGCCGTTTTGACGACGGTCCTGCTGCGGCAGGCGAAGAAGTAGTGCGCGGCTGGGGACTGCCTTGGGTCGCGTCGATGCTGATTGTTTCGCGCGGCTCAGCGGAGGGTGTTGGGCTGCGCGCCGGCATCAAAGACCGACGGTAAAATTCTTTCCTTCCCAATGCCCGGATTCCTCCCAGTAAAAAGTGAACGCGATACTCCCGCCGGAGGGCAGGGGAAGGTCGGCATAATGGATGCCCAGACCGCTGTCGGTCGTTTGGACCTCGTTGGTGGACGCCCATGCGTCGGAACTCCAGCGGACGCATGCCGCGGCAAACAGCTCGACGCGCAGATGCGTTTTGGTTGCGCCGCCGGTGGCGCCCTCGCCGGAAGGATCCATACCCCCCGCATTATGGCCGTCGTTGCCGGAACTGTGCCCGCCTCCCATTAGCGGCCGGTCGAAACGCCAGATCAGCAGATGCGAATGATGCCCGTCCTTCAGATACCTTTGCGGCTGCACGGGCATATCGAACACTTTTTCGCGGTGCAGCGACACCGCCAGCTTGATATACTCCGCCTGCGTCCAGGTCAGCGGCATTGCCGAACCGGTGAATTTCCCTTTGTAGAGTTCCTGTTCCGGGATATCGTCGGCATCCCAGACCTGTTCGGGCAGCAGCCCCTGCCAGCTGAAGTCTTCCATGGTCCTGAACAATTCTTTCGCGCGGCCGACATGCCCGGCCGCGATCTCATAGTGCGCGCGCTCACCGGTGAGCAGCGGCCAGCACCGCCCCTTGCCGATGCCGGTAAAGGGATTGCCCTCATCATCCTCGCCATATCCGTCCGCGGTAAAGCGGTGCCAGCACGGGCCGCCAGGCAGATCCGTTTTCAGTTCGGCATCGATGACGCGGATCGTATCGAGGATCCGTGGATCGTCGGGGCGGCGGAGCCCGAAGCGTACGAGCGCCAAAGCGTCCACGCTGACGACTTCGCCGATGGGCAGCTCGCCTTCGCCCCCGGGGCGGTGGTGCACCCGGATGGGCCGGTCCTTCACGTCATTCACCGGGGCATAGTATGGGTTGATCCGGACATAATAGCCATCGACGCCGTGGCGTTTGGCCATTTCCGTTCCACGTACATAGGTCCACGCTTCGATCAGTTCGTTCCAGGCGTCTGCCGTCTCGCGGCAGTATTGCGCCTTCCCGTTCTCGCCGGACGCCTCGAATAACGCGGCAATCGCCAGCAGCGCTGCAATCTGCGTGGCCAGTGTGAAGGGGGCCAGACCGGACTGCTGCTCCCAACGATCCTCGCCCGTCCAGGGGCCCCAATGCAGCAGGAAACTAACGGCCTTGCGCACCCCGGGCAGCAGCCGCGCCCACCGCGCTTTGTCCAGCAGCCCGCTGTGATAACAGGAGTCGACGAGTAGCAGCGGCAACGCCACCTGGTCCATCTGCAACCCCTTCAGACAGGGGCGGCCATCGAGCCATTGGTTCTGACTCCACCGGCCGTCGGCCTGCTGCGTGGCAAAAAGATAATTGAGGATGCGCAGGACATCACGTTCGCTCTTCAGCGCGAGGAATCCCCAGGCGCTCTCCACGAGGTCCCTTGGCCATACGAGGTGATAGCCCAGTCCTTCGTTTACGCCCCTTGCCTCGCCCCAGGGTATCGACAGGCTGGCGATGATACCGCCGGGATAGCGGCGGCTCTCGCCGATGCGCAACACGGCAGCGCTTTCGCGCAGGTACCTGCCTTTCACGTGTCCCTTCATCCGGGCGCGGAGGCTCCGGTGCCACGCTTTCCACTCCGACACATATTGATCTTTGGAGATCTTGAAACCATCGAGCAGAGACGATCTCGCCTGGTGCCCCGCATCGTGCGGAAAATGCCCGAAACCGATGGCCAATACGAATTCGTCATCCCCCGGCTCGGCGCACAGTTGCACGTGCCCTTTGCCGGCATAGTCATACCGGCGGGTCAGCCGGTAATGATCGCGCACGTCGGCGTATCCGTCCGATGCGCCGATGAAACCGACCGTTCGCTGCCGCCATCCCGCGCTGCAGGCCAGCGCCAGTGTCAGGCCTCCGCCCCGGGCGAACAACATCGGCATGCCCATGTAGTCTTCCACCCAGGCTTCGTTTTCCGAACCGTTGTTGTACAGATGGGGCGTGAGAAAAACGTACAGCGACAACGGTGCATGCTTTTTCTTCCGTCTGAACCGGACGTGCTGCAGGATGCAATTGCGCATCGGATCGATGAGGATCGTTTTTTCGAGACGGTAATAGTCCTGGTAACACCGGTTGTCCAGTATCCAGGCTGGCACTCCCGGCGCGATCGGTCGTTGTTTGCAGGCGGTATGCATCCTTTCGTCGGAGAACCACCGGTCGCCGTCGCCGACGATGAACCCGCATTCGCGGATACACGCGATGTCCTCTCGCGGGTAGTACACTTCGTTCAGTATGCCCTTGCCAAGCGTGAAGCTCACTTCCGACCCCGGGTTCAGCGCGCGGCCGATGCCCGTTTTGCCGCCGGTGGTCCAGTTTGAAAATTGCCCCGGAGCGCCCGGGGCAGGATTGCTATATTGGTCCATATGCATCAGTCTTTGTGGTGACTGATCTCTTTTTTGATCGGAGCGCTCGCGGGCGGAGCGGCGAGCAGCGAAGTTTGTCCCTGCCGAAGCGCCAATTGCAGCACCTCCGCCGTGTGAAGCGGCTTGCGACCCGT
>DASZYU010000400.1:0-7755 GCA_035545215.1 Puia sp. | reverse complement strand
GCCCTTTTTTTACCGTGTCCCCATCCTTCACCAGCCTCCTGGTCACCGTGCCGCTGACCAGCGCATAGACGGCGTATTCCTCGCCGGAAGTGATCCTTCCGGAAGCATACACCGTTTCGACGATTGGCTTCATCGCCGGACGGATGTAATGGTTCCTTTTGCAGCCGGCCAGGGCCGACAACAACGCGATTACGGCCCATCGTTCATTCATAACCGTGTTTTAGCGGTTCAAAGTACGACCGCCACGCCGTCCGGCTGCTGAGAATGGTCAAGATGTCCGGTGATCGTTGTCAATGCACACCCGGGCCCTCGACGACAACCTGCGCCCGGAAGAGACATGGCAACAGGAGTCCAGGTGCCAATGCCAGCCGTCCTTTTCGAAAAGACGCTTTCACGCCTGTTCCGATTTGTCGAGGAGAGCGATCGCCCTGGGAAACAGGACATTGTTCTCGAGATGCACATGCTGCTGAAGATCCGCATCGATTTCACGCAGCTTCTCAAAGAGAAAACGATAGGAATTGCACGCATCCGGGGGAGCCGTATAGTCGGCTGTCATCTTTCGGAACGCCTGTAGGTCCTCGCCGGAAATACCGTGCTCGTTCTGCATCTGCAGGATCGCATGCCGCACGAAATACAGGTTGTGGGCGCTGGCCTGTCCGCTCGCTGAAGCCAGCTTTAGGATAGCCGGGAAAAGGACCTTCTCTTCCCGGTCGAGGTGACCGATCAGGTCGAGCATGGCATGCCGGACCCGCAATTCGAGATCGACAAGTTCGGGATGCGCAGGTCCATGATGCCCGGCTACTTTGCGCGCATACTCGATGAGTACCGGCGCCGTCTCGCGGACATATCCGTGATGCCGCCGGACGATGTACTCCACCAATTGAGCCACCGGCCATTGTCTGAAATCAGCATCGGGGTTTTCGCTGCGCAATGCAGCCAGGTCGAGCGCCGAGCGAAGTTCGCCCTCGGAAACGCCGGCAGTCCGGCACGCTTCTTTTATCGTTTGCCCGCCGCCACAACAAAAATCGATGCCGAATTGGCGGAAAACGTCGGCCTTGCGATAGTCGCTGCCCGCAAGCTCGCCGACATTCGGCTCGGGGACTGTGTTCGTTGAATTCGTGTTCATAGTATCGTTTTATAGGTCTTTTCGGTTGAATTTTCTCAGCGCCGCCCACAACGGCAGGGCCGTCCAAAGCACGAGTACCGCAAGCGCCACCAGCGCTCCGCCGCCGCTGCCGAAAAAAGAGCGGAATACCGCGCCGGTGTAACCCATCATGGCCGAATTATCCACCTGCAGGAGCAACAGGATCCGGGACAGGTCGATAGGGTTCAGACAGCCGAGGACGATCGCTGGCCGCTCCAACGGATAATCGCTGAACTGGAACAGGAGAAACAATACCAGCGCATCGTATAGCACGGAAAAATAGAACCACAGCAGGATGGCCAGCCCGATACCCCTGGCTTTGTCGCGCATCACCACCGAACCGAGCACGGCGAGCGCCGAAAAAATGAGCGTCAGCGCGGACCCGGTAACCAGCAGCAGGATCCCCGTCCCATTATGCAGAAAGCAGAGGACCGGGACCCCGACGCCGATCCAGAATGCGATCAGCAGCGATACCGCGAGACCGCAATAAAGGCTCAGCAAGATCCGGATGCGCTTCAGCGGCTGGCAGACCAGCAGTTCGATGAACTCGACACTGTTGTAGTAGTAGACAGTCGAAAAAATGACGCTGACCAGCGGCAACACGATGAGCACGATGTTCAGCAGGCTGAGCAGGGCCTTGGCCTCATTGTCCTCCAGGCCCAATACGGTCAGGCTGATCGCCAGCAACAACGCCGCATAGCTGAGGACGATCTTATTACGGAGGATATCCAGCAGGACATATTTGACGATCTTACCCATGGCTCCCGTCGTTTTGCATGTATTGCGCAATCGCGCGCACGAGTTTCTGTTCGCCCGTGTCGGCCTGCAGCCGTGTCAGGCTCTTATGGAACTTCACGGTTCCTTCCTGCAGATAGACGACCTCGCTGACCATGTCGTCCAGTTCGGCGAGGATATGCGAGGTGATGAGGATGAGACGGCCTTCCTCGCGCGCGGCGTGGATCTTTTGCTTGAGGATACCGGTCGATACAGGGTCGAGCCCCGCCGTCGGTTCGTCCAGGATCAACACCGAAGGTTCGAAGAGAAAGGCCAGCGACGCGCTTACTTTTTGCCGCGTACCACCCGAGAGGGTCCGCATCCTTTTGTCGGAGATCTGGTCAAGCCTGAAAGAGTAATACAACTGCTCGTCGATCGTCCCGTCCTCGTCCTTTCGGATGTCCTTCATCATATCGAACACCTGGGCGATCGTCATGTTATCCGGATACCGGCCCGTCTGCGGCATATAACCCATGTCCGCCCGATGGGCCCAGCCGCCCTGGATATCCTCGCCTCCGAACCGGATCGTCCCGCTGTCCGGCGTCACCATGCCCAGCAGGCACTTGATGATCGTCGTCTTTCCACTGCCGTTCGGGCCGATCAGGGCGATACTCTGTCCCCTGCAAAGGGTCAGCGAAACGTCATTGAGAACGGGCAGCCGCCCGAAAGCTTTCCGGATATGTGATAGCTCGATCATAAGGTTAAAGGTTTCATCAGCGGCCGATGATCCGCCAGGTTGACGGGCGTGATGCCGGGAACGACCTTTTCGCTCCTGTCCAGCAGGCTGACCATCAGGCTGTGAAACAGCATCATCACCGCCGGGTTCTTTTCGGCGATCATCGAATACAAGCTGACGGGATGATAGGGGATATCGCCAACCCCGTCCCGGTCGATGTCGTAGCCTTCATATTTGTCCCAGTAATTACGGTCATAGCAGTTCAGGACGAGCGTGCCGTTCGTCGCGATGTCGAAGGTATTGCCGGCGAAATTGTTGGCGGTGATCGTGTCCTCCGAACAACTGGCCTGTATCCGGATCGCCCATCCGTTGCCCTCGAAGATGCTCCTGCGCACCTGCACGCGGGTGGTGCCTTCCATATAAATCGCGACCGTATTGTGCAGAAAACGGTTCGATTCGATCCTGCTGTCGCTGATCTCTTTCAGCAGGATGCCATAGGCGCCGCCGCCGATGTTGTCGGCGAAAACGTTTCCGCGCATTTCGACTCCGTGCGAGAACATGACCGAAACACCCGCCTCATTGTGCCGGAAGCTGTTCTGCTCGTAGGCATCGTTGTGCGAGAACATAAAATGAAGTCCATAACGCAGGTTGTAATGGCTGTCGTTACCCCGGATCAGCGAATTGGTCACGAATTCGAAATAGATACCGTCCCGGTGACGCGTGATCGAATTGTTCAACAGCCGCATATGATCGCAATGCCAGCAATGGATGCCGTTGCCGGACTGCACGCCGGCGGCCGCACGCGAGCTGAGGATATTGCCGCTGATCAGACAGCTGTCCGAATTCTGGCAATAAAGTCCGAAAAAAGTATCCTCGAGCCGATTGGAAAGGATGCTGACGCGCCGCACACCCGAGAGGTGGATACCGGCGATATCATTCCAGCCCGAGTAGCCGGAGTGACGGAGCGTAAATCCTTCGAACGTAACCCCACTCGCCCGGATGAGGACGATCTCGTACCGCCCTTCGCCGTCGAGGACAGGCGCGCCGGCGCCCCGCAGCACAAGCGGCTTATCGATCACGAGACCTTTTTCGAAATAGACGCCCCCGTGCACCAGGATCGTGTCGCCGGCCGACGCAAGACGGACGGCGGTCGCAATGGCCGAAACCGGGCCGGTCTTGCGCACCTCCCAGGTCGTTGCGCTGCCGGCAAAAGGCCACGCCAGTGCAAATACGATTATCGATACAAGCCTTGCCATGTGACGGGTTGTCCTTTCAATTGATTCAGCTGGGCATCGCGCGCCGCTGCATTCGCAAATGCGGCGATGTTCCCGTTCATGGGCGTATGAAGGTTCTCGCTTCGCAGGAGAGCAGCGGCCGTCGCCTTCACCCACGGTCCCCCGTTGTAATCGATCAGGTAAATGCCGGCTATGTCCGTTTTGCGGGGCACGCCCGCCTTCAGCGACTCCAGCAGACAGTGGATGTCGTCGAATTTATACACCTTGCCTGTTCCGGTAGTGACCTCCGCGCCGAAGTGACGGTCGCTGAAAGCCATTTTGCAGAAATCGCAATTGTCCTGGCCAAATCGGATATCCTGTGGACCGGTCTGACAGGAGGACATACAAAATGCCATCACCACGACCATCGGCACGGCTACCGGGGCCACCGCCCCGGCAGGCAGCGGCCGCACCTTCCGGGATCTCCGCCATTCGAAGATCACAATGCCCGCCAGCGCCAAACCCACGCCCACGAAGATCCAGCCTCCCGCATCCGGGATGCTGTACGCTCCGAAATTGAGCAGTTGTTTATACCCGATCAGCGGAGGCTGATACGCCATGCCCGGCACCTGGATGGGCGCGGCCGGATCGAGATTGTGACCATAATTGTATTCCCACCGGTAGAAGTCGATCATCGATGTGAACGCGATGAGCAGGAAGACCACCACCCAGCCGTAAAACCAGGTCTTCCTGCCTACGAGGGTCACGAGCAAACCCAACGCTGCAAACCCCCCGATGATATAGGGCAGGACCAAAAACTCCACAAAATCCCTCGTATGCAGTGTATGCATCCCGATATAGTGATTAAGCCCGTTGACCACGTCCACGTCGCCGCCGATTCGGTCGCTGTAGATCTTCATCACCAGTCCCTCAGGGTATTGCGGAGCGGACAACTCGATCCTCCATATCGGGAGCGAAAGTACCGCCACCATTGCCAGTGACGATAGGAATACCGCCGCACGGCTCGATTGGCTCAGTTTGCTGCTCATGGCTTGATTTATTTACTGGCGGTGGACAGTGTCGAGTCTGCCAGGTTCGTCCCGAACAGCAACGGCGTATTGCTTCCGGCCGCGGACACCCGGACATATCCCTGCATCTCCTGGTGGAGAGCACTGCAAAAATCTGTGCAATAGATCGGGTAAACGCCGGTCTTCAGCGGTGTCCACTTGAGCGTACACGTCTCGCCGGGCATGATCAGGATCTCTGCATTGGCGGCGCCCTTTACCGCGAACCCGTGCGGTATGTCCCAGTCCTGTTCCAGGTTGGTGACGTGGAAATAGACCTCGTCGCCCACCCGAACGCCTTCGATGTTATCCGGTGCGAAATGCGACCGGATGGCGGTGATATAGACATGCACCTTGTTCCCTTCGCGAACGACTTTCGCCTGTTTTTCGCCCTTGGTCGAATACGGGTTGGCATTGTCCTCGATCTTGTAATATTTTACCGAATTCTTCGAGATCATATCGGCAGGAATGGCTTGCCCATAGTGCGGTTCGCCAACGGTCGGGAAATCGAGGATCAACTCCATCTTGTCGCCCGAAATATCGTACAGCTGCGCGCTCTGCGCCAGCTCCGGACCCGTCGGCAGGTAACGGTCCTTCGTGATCTTGTTATAAGCGATCAGGTATTTGCCGAAAGGGCTCTTCGAATCGCCGCCGGGTATGCACAGGTGCCCCACGGAATAGTAGGTAGGCGCGCGATCCAGCACCTTCAGGTCCTTAATGCTCCATTTCACGACTTCCGAAGAAACGAACATCGACGTATAGGCATTCCCCCTGCCGTCGAATTCGGTATGTAAAGGCCCGAGGCCCGGCTTCTGCACCTCGCCATACAGCGCGGCCTCGTATTTCACCACCGGGATGCCCCCGTAGTCGCCGTCGAATTGTTTGGCGGAGATCGCCTGTTGCAGTTTGGTGAACGAGAACACCGGGATCAGCGCAGCCAGTTTGCCGCTGCCTACGATATATTCACCCGACGGGTCCACGTCACAGCCATGCGGAGACTTCGGACAGGGGATGAAATAAACGAAGTCCTTCAACTCGGTCGGGTCCAGCACCAGGACCTGGTTTTGCGTCGACGTGCTCGCCGTATGCGTCTTTTCGTCATATACGTTGTGCACATACGACACCTGTTTGAGGACGGCTTTATGTTCCCGCACATATTCCTCCGCCTTCTTCCAGTTGACTGCCATGATAAAATCCTTGTCGCGCTGCGACGCATTCACCTCGAGCAGCGTATGCGCCTGCTCGGTATTATAACAGGAAAAGAAGAACCAATCATGACTGGGGCCTTTGCCGGCATGGCTCAGGTCGAAATCGATGCCGGGCAGCAGGATCTGGAAAGCGAGGTCGAGATGACCGGTCACCGGGTCCACCTTGATAAAGCTGACCGTCCCATGGAAATTCTTTTTATACGAATTGATCGGCACATCCTGGTTGTCGCCCATCGGAATGCTGAAGCGCGTTCCGGCGACGATATACTCCGTGTTCTCGGTGCAAAAAGGCGAGGAGTGGTTCCCGGCGCTGTTGGGCAACTCGAGTATCTCCTCGGTCTTAAAGGTGGTCAGGTTGATCCGGGCTACCCGCGGAGTATTATTCGCATTGGCGAAAAGCCAGCGACCGTTCGGCCGGCCGTCGGTCTGCGACAGTTCGAGGTGGTGCTGGTCGTCCCAGGGTACGAATCCCTGCGAGGTATTCAGCATCGCCTTGGTTTCCTCGCTGTAACCATAACCGTCCTCGGGGAAAACGGAAAATACGGGAATGATCTTGAGCAATCGGCCAGAGGGCAGGCCGTAAACCGATACCTGTCCATTGAAACCGCCGGAAACGAAATTGTAGAATTCGTCGTATTTACCGGGGGCTACGTAAGTCTTCTGGGCGGCATCGGCGTTGATGGCGCCCGCTGCGTTGCGTGGCTTGCACGAGTGCAGCCCGCAAATGGCTCCGGCGAGAGCCACCGCTGCGATAAAGCGTTGTCGGCTGTTCATTTTGCGTTTATTGTAGTGAGGGTTATTTACTTTGGTCGTTATTCCGCATGAACTCCAGGATGTGTCTGGCATCATCGTCGGACAGATGCTGATTCGGCATACGGACCATGCATACCTGCAACATGGCCTGCGCCTTCGGGTCCTTATCGATCATTTCGTCGGTGTTGGTGACGAAATTCAGGATCCACTCGGGTTTATGCCGGTTGGTGACACCCAGCCACCCGGGCCCAACGAGCTTTTCGGAGGTCAGTTTGTGACAGGCGGAGCACTTCAGGTCATAGATGTTCTTTCCGGCTTCGACCATTTTTGCGTCGATGGCGCCGAGATCCACATGCGTGAACTTACCCGATCCCCTTATCGAGTCGTACTCTGCGGACTTTGCATCCGAAGCGGACCCGGACGCGGAACCGCCCGCGCCCGATGAGGTCGTATTGTTCGAGCAGGCATAAGCGAGAACAAGGATCAGGATTGATACCACGTATTTTTTCATCGTTGAATTTTTAAGATGCCACAAGGATACGTGCCGGCGTTCTTTCTACACATGACCTTGATCAGCCCTGCAGCAGACTAAGATCATGTTGCCCCGGCGGACGCCAGGCTAGATTTGCAACACCATGCAAAAAACCCTCCGTATCGACCGCTGGGCGCGGTTGTGCCTGCTCAATCTTCTCGTGGTGGCTGTATTGGGAATATTGCTGCGATACAAAGGCGCCTTCGCCTTCCCGGCAGCCAATTACAAATACCTGCTCAACGCCCATTCTCATTTTGCGTTTTCGGGTTGGGTCACCACGGCTTTATTCACGGCGCTCGTCTATATCCTCTTTCGGAGCGGCGTACCGCTATCCCCCACGTACCGCTACCAGTTCTGGCTGAACCAGGTAGCTTCATTCGGCATGCTCGG
>DASZYU010000399.1:0-2480 GCA_035545215.1 Puia sp. | reverse complement strand
AACTGATCCGGCAGCGGACCGAGTTACGCAAAGACGACAAGCTGCGTCTCCGCATCGATAAATTACGGCTGTTCCCCATCGGCAAGGCGCTTCGGAAAGACCTGATGATGCATCTCGGCCGGTGGCTCGACGGGCATCCGATGATCAACGGCCGCTTCCAGGTCCTGGACGCCTGTTTTCGCACGGCAGGCACGGGCAGTCTGGGCTGTCGCCGTTATGTTTTTTTGGTCAGGAACAGGGATGACCCGAAAAAACATTTGCTCGTCGACATGAAAGAGGCGCTGCCGTCCGCGCTGCAACCGTGGGTGGCCATTCCTCAACCGCATTGGATCTCCGAGGCGGAACGGGTCGTCGCTATTCAAAAACGGATGCAGAATGTCTGCCCTGCGCTGCTGGGCGCTACCCTCTTCGAAAGCCAACCCTATGTCGTCAGGGAAATGCAACCCATGGCCGACAAGATGGATTTCCTGCTGGTGAGCCACCGGTTCAAAGACATTGCCTGCGTCATCGGGGACATGGCCTTTCTGACTGCCAGCGCGCAACTGCGCAGCGCCGGCCGGCAGGGCGCCGCCTTGCCCGACGACCTGATCGTCTTCGGACAGGACACGCATTGGCAGCAAGCCGTTCTCGACTATGCCATGGGTTATGCAGCCCGGACAAAAAAGGACTACGCGGAATTTTTCGCCGCGTACAAGGCCGGTTACTTCTACTAATCTTTATCTCATGCAGGATATCATCGTAAAAGTATTGCTGTCGGTCGTCATCGGCGGCGCCATCGGGGCAGAAAGGGAATATCGCAGCAAGTCCGCGGGCTTTCGGACGATGACGCTCATCTGTCTGGGAGCGACCCTTTTCACCGCCTTCTCGCAAACCATCGGGGGCGCAGGCAACCCGGACCGGATCGCCTCGAATATCGTCACCGGCATCGGTTTCGTCGGGGCGGGCGTCATATTCAAGGGAGACGCCTTCGGAAAGATCAACGGCGTCACAACCGCGGCAATGATCTGGGTGACGGCCGCCCTCGGCATGGGCATCGGCGCGGGGTATCTGCTGATCGCCGTCATCTCGGGCGCGATCATTCTGTCGGTCCTCCTGGTCTTCAGTCTCCTGGAACGTTGGATCGACCGCGTCAACCAGATCCGCAACTACAAGATCGAATGCCCTTTTGAGAACGACACCCTCCACCGCTATGAGGCGTTGTTCACGACCTATCACCTCAAATTCCGGCGCGCGCGGCAAGGCAAGACCGCGGACAACATGATCATTGGGGAATGGATCGTACAGGGGACCGAAGAGAACCACCGCCATGTCGTGCACCAGTTGCTCGAAGACCGGCGTGTCCGGACCCTGGAATACTAGGCGGCGGCCATCACCGCCGGCGCGCCCGTTCCGGCGATTCGTTGACGGCCCGGTGCCGCAAAACGAGCGGAATGTCCGGCGCAGCCCGCCCGCGCTAGAACAGCCGGAGCGCCCAGGTCCTTTCAAAGACCTCCCCCGGTGCAAGCCGGTTGATCCCCTCCTTATTCACCAGTTGCTGATCGCTGTCCACTCCATCGGCAATCCCGCACCAGGGCTCGATGCAGACAAAATCGGCGCCTGGGGCAGACCAGATACCCAGGTACGGAAAGCCGGGATAGTCGAAGCGAAGGCCGCGGTCCGTCTTGCCGGAACGAAGGGTCACGCCGGCAGAAGCGGGGTGCTTGAGGACCAGCGCGTCTTTGGCAAACAATTCTTTCGTCAGTGGCAGCCTGCGCGTGTCCTCCAGCAGCGGCGCCGGCCTGAGCCCGATCAGCCCGTCTTTGGAAATCGGCCACCGCGGCGTCGTTTCCGCCGTATCGAAGTCCAAATAATAATCGTTGTAGGCGGTGCCGGGCGCCAGCGGAAGACGGAAAGCGGGGTGACCGCCGACCGAAAAATACAGCGGTCCCGCTGCCGCCCCGGGATGATCGACCCGGTATGTCGTCTGCAAGGCGTCGCCATTGAGCCGATAGGTGACCCGAAGTTCGAAAGCGAACGGGTAGACGGCCAGCGTCGACGCATCGCTGGTTAGCAGGAACGTGACGGAGACCGGCGAGCTCGCTTCGACCTGGAACTCCCGGTCCCGCGCGAAACCATGACGGGGAAGGTGGTAGGCCTTCTCCTGGTAAAAATAAGTGTTGTCTTTCAGCGTCCCGACGATGGGGAACAACAGGGGGGAATGTTTCGCCCAAACCGCGGGGTTGGCGTCCCATAAATAGTCCAACCGATGCAGTTTGTGATAGATCCGCTGTATCTCGGCGCCTTTCGGATGCAGGCTGACCTGCAGGCTCTCGTTTTCGATCGTTGACATATCCGCTGTTTTGAGCGCAATTTACTCGATTTGAACGCTAATGCGTATTTTCGGGATATGATACGCACCTTGAGGGTCATCTGGACAAGTCTCAAAATGGCGTTGCAGGAGTTCCGCTCGAACAAACTGCGCACCTTCCTTTCCCTTTTGG
>DASZYU010000398.1:0-14758 GCA_035545215.1 Puia sp. | reverse complement strand
GGACGACCCACTTCCCGCGCAGGCTGCTGACGCATCGGCTGCGGACGACCCACTTCCCGCGAAGGCTGCGGGCGTTCATTCACCTCGCCCGGCCGACCCATCGGCGCCCTCGACAAATTGGCCCTGGTATTGACAGGGCGATACGCCGTCGGCCGCGCCACCGCCAGATGCTCCGGTCTGCCACGATTGACGGAGGCGAACTGGTTCCGGTCGATACTCGCATTATGCTGTTGCGACATTTGCGCGGACGTAGCCTGTACATGCCGGTCACGCATGGCCTCGGCCTGGGCCGCGGAAGGCCGGGCATGGATTCCGCCCGGACCGCCGTTATAACTGACCCTGTTGACCGTCGTATGGCGGACGACCGTCCGGTCCACATAGACATTACGCACCACCGTCGTGTTCACATTGGTCACCGCAGTATTATAACGGAAACGCCCACCTACCCAACCGCCGCCGACATAACCGTTCCCATAATAACCGCATCCATAATCGACGCCGCCATAGAACCCGATATGGGGACCCCAATAACCGGGGTGCCAGGCATAGATCCCATCGGAACAAGCCCAGTAGCCGGGCGTCCACAGAAAACCGATCTCGGGTGGCTCGGCCCAATAACCCGGAACCCAATAATAACCGTAGTCGTCGTCATAGGCCCAGTAACCGGGTATCCAGATATAACCGTCCACCGGGCAGGGCGGCTGCGTGTAAACAGGGATGACGGGAGGCCCTACACGAAGGCTGATGCCCACGCTGAACACCTGCGCGTCCGCACGCCCGACAGTTACCGCCAAACCGGTTAGGATTAAAATGAATAAAAAAATGGTCTTCTTCATAAATTTGATTTTGAGCAGGTACCGGTTATGTCGTCCAAAACTCATGCCCATTCTTTAACGCAATGAATATCAAATACTTATCAAGCACCCAGCAAACCTGCCGGAAAGCATTCCTGCTCCTGGCGGTTTCAACCCTTTTCGTTTCGCTTACGCATGGGCAAAAAGTTCTACGCGTCGGCATCGCGGGCATGACACACGACCACGTACACAACGTTCTTCGTCAGTGGCAAGCCGGGGAGGTCGTCATTGCAGGTATCGCGGAGAGCGATCCGCAACTGATCGAGCGCTATAAGAAAACTTATCATCTGCCCGATTCGCTTTTCTATCCGTCGTTGTCCGATCTCATCGCGCGCGAGCATCCCGATGCAGTGCTGGCCTACAACGCGATTTCGGAACACCTGGGCGTTGTCGCGATCTGCGCACCGAGAGGGATCTCCGTGATGGTGGAAAAGCCGCTTGCGACAACGGTAAAAGATGCCGAACGCATCGCCGCTCTTGCGCGTCAATATCATATCCATGTCCTCACCAATTATGAAACGACCTGGTACAATACCAATCAGCAGCTATGGCAAATGGTGAACACCCAAAACGCCATCGGCGAAACCAGGAAGATGATCGTTCACGATGGCCACCAGGGCCCGGCCGAGATCGGCTGCAGCCGCGATTTCCTCGCATGGCTCACCGATCCGGTAAAGAATGGCGGAGGCGCCAGCCGGGACTTTGGTTGTTACGGCGCCAATCTCATGACGTGGCTGATGCACGGCAAACCTCCCATAGCCGTGACCGCCGTTTTTCATCACATCAAACCTTCCGAATATCCGAAAGTGGACGATGACGCGACGATCCTGCTCGAATACCCGGATGCTACGGGCATCATCGAGGCTTCCTGGAACTGGCCGTTCGGGATAAAAGACTGGGAGGTGTTCGGCACTACCGGCTACCTGCATGCGCTGAACGACCGGGTCCTGCTCGAACGGACCGGCGCCACGTACGACAGCATCGCCGTTCATCCCGCGGCCTACCGCGACAACATCTCCTACCTTGCCGACGTCCTCCGCGGCAGGACCGATCCGGGCAACGACTGTTCGTCGCTCTCCAACAACCTGATCGTGGTGCGTATCCTCGCAGCGGCTTCCATTTCGGCGAAAGAAGGCCGGCGGGTGGAAATTCACTAGATTGAAAAAAAATACTATCTTAGGGTACCCCTCACACCTTACGCCTTTTTTACCCCCGGCTTATCTCGTACTCACAAAAGACCGCCAACCTCCCAGGACGGTTTTTCATCCATCGCCGCTGCCAACGGGCGGCAGGCTCAACGCATATTACCCCGACCCATGCCGGCTGGGATGCTCCGGAGTGATCCCCGGATGTTGTCCTGGTCGGTTTTTTTATTTCAACGCGCCGGTCACCGCCGGCACAAACCCGACCAATAGTTTAATACACCGGTAACATTCGACCCCCTATTTTTAGGCAATAATATTCGCCGCCATGCGCCCCCACCTGTTTAAATGCCTCCTGCCCTTGTTCTGGGTCCTTTCTGTAAACGGTCAGCCGCGCGAGCGGATGCTCCCGGCAAAGTCGACCGCCAACGGACCGGTTGCAGCCGGCTACACCGTCCTCTCGGTCCCGGGAGTAACCGAATACACGCACATCGATACCGCAGGCGCCAGCGTCCTGCCGAGCGGTCGGTTTTGTACGCCCGCGGGCCAAACGATCACCCTGACCCACGACCCATTTGGCATGGCCGTTTCCCCGGACGGCTCCGCGACGGTGACCCTTCATGACGGCGTGTTCACGATCATCGATAATGCGACGCTTGCAAACATCCGCGTTCCTTCCTACGATGGCGCGGTCCCATCGCCGCTGCAAAAAAGCTCCTTCCTCGGCGTGGCCTTCCTGCCCGATTCCCGGACCGTATACCTCAGCGGCGGAGACAATGGCACGGTCATCGGCTATGACATCCGCACCCTCCGCCGAGTGGACTCCATTTCGCTGGACGGCCCGGTTCCCGGGGATTCCACCGTCTACCAGGACAGCTTCACCTCCGATCTGCTGTACGACAGCAGCAGGAACGAGCTGCTCGTTCTCGACAGAGGCAATTTCAGACTCGTTCGAATCGACCTGGCCACCAAAAAGATCACGGCCTCCATCCGCACCGGGCGGCAGCCTTTCGGACTCGCGCTGAGCCCCGACCACCGAACCGTTTTCGAAGCCAACGTCGGGGTCTATGACTACCCGTTGCTACCCGGGCTCACGCCGGCCAATTACAACCAGCGGCTGATCCCTTTTCACCCGTACGGCGACAACACCCCCGAGTCCCGGTCCGGCTATACCTGGCACGGCAGAAAGATACCCGGCGTCGGCGATCCCCTTGCGCCCGAAGCCATGAGCGTCTACGCCATCGACCTCTCCACCAACACGGTCACCGACCGGTACAAACCGGGCCACCAGCTCGGACAGATGGTCGAAGGAGCCGAAGTAGTCGGCGGCGCCAGCCCCAATTCGCTCGCGATCGGTAGCCGCTACGCTTACGTGACCAACGCGACCAACGATAACATCTCGGTCATCGACTACCGCAACCACCGCATCGCAGCCACCATCCCCATCCGCGTGGATACGGCCATCGACCGCTATCGCGGCCTGCTTCCTTTCGGCCTGACCCTCAGTAAGGATGAAAAGACATTGTATGTGGCGCTGCTCGGTTTCAACGCCGTAGCCGTGATCGATATTCCCTCCGGCGCCACCATCGGCCTCATACCCACTGGCTGGGGCCCCACCCGCGTGCTCCTAAGTCCCGATCAGCGCGACCTCTACGTCATTTCCTGCCGCGGCTACGGGGCGGGCCCGAATGGCGGAGCGCATTTTGTCAAGCCGGTCCAGGGCACCTACATCGGGGACATCCAGTTGGGCACGTTCCAAAAGATTGCGGTGCCGGATGCAGCTCAACTTGCCGCTGACACGCGGCAGGCGATCTCCAACACCTTCGTCCGCACGACGGTCGTCGACGACGGCCGCAATCCGCTGCCGCCCGTTGAGCACGTGCGCAAAAGCCCGATTCGGTATATCGTGTATATCACGAAGGAGAACCGCACCTACGATGAGATGCTGGGCCAGCTGCCCACAGGCAAGGGCGATTCCACCCTCGCCCGCTTCGGCATCGACGTTCCCGTTGCCGCCAAAGACAAGACGCTTTACCACATGAACGTATCACCCAACCACCTCAAGGCGGCCCGGCAGTTCAGCTTTTCGGATAACTATTACTGTGACAGCGACGCTTCCATCCACGGGCATCACTGGATGATGGGCGTCATTCCTAACGAATGGGTAGAGGCGAATTCCAGCGTGGATAAAACGGCAAAGATATTTTCTCCCGCCTCGGGCCGCCGGTTCCCCGGATCGACCGGTAGCATGGACCCGGAAGACTACGCCGAAAGAGGCGGTCTATGGGAAGCGCTCGAACGAAGCCATATCCCTTTCTACAATTTCGGCGAGGCCAACGAGACGGCGCATGTGCGCGAACAGTGGATGGATACCGCGACCGGCGCGGCGCATGCCGTCATGGTGCCCATGCAGAAAGCCCTCTGGCCCCGAACGAGTCACAACTATGCCGGTTTCAATACGAATATCCCCGACCAGTTCCGGATGGAACAGTTCGAGTCCGAGTTCACAAAGATGTGGCTCCGCGGGAAGAAGGAAATGCCGCGCCTCATAACGATGCAGGTGCCCAACGACCATACCGCACGCCCGCGGCCGGCGGACGGCTATCCTTTCATTCACTCCTATGTCGCGGACAATGACATCGCCGTGGGCCGCATCCTCCATTTCCTTTCCCGCACGCCTTACTGGCGACAAATGCTCGTCATCATCACCGAAGACGACCCGCAAGGCGGCGTCGACCACGTCGATGCCCACCGGAGCCTGCTCCTCATGGCCGGACCATGGGTGAAACACGGTTACACTTCGCATACCCACGCCAATTTCGGGTCCATCCTCAAAACGATTTACAATCTGCTGGATGTACCCTACGTCAACCAATACGACGCCACCGCCACCCTCCTCACCGACTTCTTCACCGACAAACCCGATTTCCGGCCCTATGACCTGGTCTTCCCTTCGGCACAGGTCTTCGATCCGCAAAAGGCCATGCGGCGCTATAACAGGAAGATAGACTGGAGAAAAGTGGAGAAAGGTCCCGACATGGACGATGAGGAGGAACAACGACAGGAACACTACCGGCAGCAACGCGGTCTCAACTGATCGGCGCCACCCATCCCGGGCCCCGGCCCGCCGGCGGCGCCCAGCCCGGCTAATCGAACCGCAACTCTTCTATTTGCACGGGCTCATTGTAATTGCTGTACCGGATCCAGCGCGGCCTGACGACAAAATGCACCAGCCCCTCCCAGGTCGCGGCGCGTTCGCGCCCGTCGGGAAACACCGCATAGTACGCTTCCCGGTAGGCGTCGTCCTCGGGCCCCCGCAGTTCCACCGCCACGCCCTCATACTGCGTCGTGATCTCGTTCTTCATGCCGATGACGACAGCCACCCGCGGCTGGGCGACCAGGTTACGGTACTTGCGCGACGACCGTACCGTATCGAAAACGATCTCGAGACCGGGTGTAACGGCAATACCGACGACGGCCGCCTCCGGCTGTAGATCCATGGAGGTGGTGGCCAATACCGCCAGGCGGTGTTTGCGGATCACTTCGTAAATGAAACGTTCCGTCATAGTGATCCAAGTTACTGTATTTCACCGAAACCAATGGAGGGGATGGGCCGGCGTTTCACACCTTCATCACGTCTGCCTTCCTGCCCGACCAGTCGGGGAACAAGACCGTGTCATCCGATATCTTCAAATGCGCATCCGCCACCGCGCTGAACACGCACCGGAAATCCGTCGTCACAGGCAGATCGCGTCCGTCCTCGAGGTTCTCGACCGCCAGGTCGGCCACCTGTCCATATACTTTTCCTCCCGCTACGTTATTGCCCAAAATAAAATTGCACGAAGCCCGGCCATGGTCTGTACCCCCGGTCCCGTTTTGATGTACGGTCCGCCCGAATTCCGTCATCGTCATCAGCGTGACGTCATCCTGCCAGTCTCCGATGTCCTGCCAAAAAGCGGCGATGCTATTGCTCAGATCGCCAACGCTGCGCGCAAAGATGCCATTGTCCGTCCCCTGGTTGAAATGCGTGTCCCAACCGTTGGATTCCGTGAATGCCACTTCCAGACCCACGTCCATCTTGATCAGCTGGGCCACCTGCCGCAGCGAGTTGCCCAAAGGAGAAGCAGGGTAATTTACCCCGTTGGCCGGTCTGTAGTTATGGATATCCGCTTGCTGCAGGATCTTCATCGCTTCGAAACTCTCTTTGCCCGTGTCATGCAGCAGCCCCGCGGATGTCTGATCGTATAAGTCTTCCCAGCTGCGCGCGGCCGTGTTCGCGAACCCGGGATTGCCGCGGAGCTGGATGGCAAAATCCTGGAGGTTACCGATCGCCAGCGACGGCGAATCTCCGTAAAAACTGCGCGGCAACGCCGACGTCAGGCTCACCGCGCTGAAAGGCGTCAGCGCGTCATGCCCCAGCAAGCCCACCGCCCGGTTCAACCATCCGCTGGACGTGCCCTTATTGAAAGGCGTTCCCGATTCCATATAGTCCTGCGCGTCGAAATGCGACCGTGTATTGTTGGGCGAACCGATCCCATGCACGATAGCCATGCGTCCATCCCGGAACAAGGCCTCGAATGCTTTCATGGCGGGATGCAACCCCCACCGCCCGTCCAGGTCGATCAGGGGATTGCCCTTACCAACCGATGCCGCGGACAACGACAGGTTCGGTCTCGCCGCCTGGAGGTAGGTGTCGGTGAAAGGCGTCACCGCCATCAGACCGTCCATCGCGCCGCGTTGGAAGATGCACAGCAGCACGCGCCTGCGCCGGTAAGGACCTGCCAGCTTGATACTGGCCGCTGCCTCGGCCATAAACCCGGGGATACCACCCATCAGTCCCACGCCGAAAAGCGCCAGACCCCCGCTCTTCAAAAATGCTCTTCTCGATACCATACCATCAATTTTTTTTGAGTGATTATCGCCGCTGATATTCGGGCGATCCGATGATGATGCCGACCACCTGGGCCAGCATCTGGTCCTTTTCTACGCCCGCCATGGTCGGCACTGCGACCCGGGCCGGATCCGGAACATCCGCCCGCACCGACGCATCCTCCACCTTCTTTGTCAACAGGGGATCGTTGAGCATGGGCGTCAACCGCCGCACCGTCGCATCCAGGTCGCGCTCCGGCAGCAGGATATGTCCGTAGACCAACAGCGCCGCCTGCGCGCTCTCGGGTTCATGACCGTTGTTCAGCGCCAGCAGATCGACACCCACTCCCGGTATCTTTCCCGCCGCAATCGCCAGCCCGAAATTCATCCGGTTAAGGAGTGAGCCGGTATTGATCCAATAGGCGCCCCTGTCCGGGAATCCGGTCGGGGCCTGGTAATAATATTTCCGCTGTCCCATCTTCGCGACCCAGTTGTACACCTGCATGGGCTGATAGATCGTCGCATGCAAGCCCCTGATCGCGCCAATGGCCAGCTCGAAAGGCGATTTCGTCTTCTGGCGCAATGCCTGTGGACTCCAGAACTCGGGGGCCGACACCATCGTGATCAACACCTGCCGGATGTCGCCGTTCTTATCCAAAAAAGTTTTGGCCATTTTGTCGATCAATGACTGCGGCGGATCGTCGCAGACGAAATGGATGGCCATCTTCCTGCTGATAAACCGCGCCGTCGAAGGATGATGCGCCAATATCTCCAGTAATTGGACTCCCTCCTCGTATCCCCCGCCCGCAGGAAAGTCATGACCCAATACGACCTTGTCGCCTTTATCGTGCCGGTTGGCATTAAAAAAGAAATCGCCATCATGCACAAAACCACGGCGCGCTATCTGGTCGGCCGTAAACCGGTTCAGATTGGCAGCGGCCCCTTTCGCGAACTCTCCCATAGGGTATACGCCCCACCCGGTCAGCACCCTCGCCGCCTGCGTCACGTCCTGTTGCGTATACCCTCCATCCACACCCAGCGTATGCAACTCCATCACTTCCCGCGCATAGTTCTCATTGATGCCGCGGCTGCGCCGCGCCTGCTGCAACCTCGCCGCAAAAGCTCCGCGGGCCGTCGAGTCCGCCGTCATCGTTCCATTGCGCCGTTCACTCCCAATCTCCGCAGCCGCCGTTTTATCCCGCATCACGGCCGCCATGGCCTGGTTCTCCGTCAGCGGAGCGCTGCTCGTGAAATTATCGAGATAATACAACATGGCCGGCGACTTCGCGGTCTCCAGCAAGAGTTCATTGAACCGTCCCAACGCGTTCGGCCGGATCACATCCCGCTCGTAAGCTGGTATGAATTCGGCGCAATCGTTCTTGGTAATGGAAACATTGAAATGGTTGAACCAGAAATCGGTCATCACCTCCTGCAGTTGGTTATTCGAATAGGCCGCCCGAAGGACGTTCTGACAAAAGAACTGGCGGAAAAGCTCCTGTTCGCGTTTGAACCCCTTCTGCTCCATATAGTTCTTCAGCACATCCCGGTACTCCTTCCGGTCGGTCTGTACCGAGTCTTTGTTGATCACCCCGTCCCTAACGGCCATCCGCAGGACCTGGCCGTTACGAGGATAAGTCTCCGCCACTTCCGTGTTGCTCAGCCCCAACGCATCGTAATGGCCCAGCATTTTGTCGAGCGAATCGTCCGGCAACTGCGCTTCCAGTTGTTGTGCAAACCACTTCTCGGGACCCATTTGCACCACCGCATCGACTTCCCCCGGCGTGGGACCATACGTAAAACGGCTGATCAAATGCGCGGCCGCCTGTCGCTCCGTCAATCCCGCCTGACGCCAGGGAAACCGGTAACCCGGACCACCCGATCCTTCTGATCCACCCACCCGTCCCGCCAGGAACGAGCTCAATAGCACATACGCCACAAGGATGATGCCCAGGATCTTCATCGCCGCTTTCATTCGTCTTGATTTTGTCATTTGATGCGACCTGCTTCCAAAGGTTTAATACCCTTGCATGTTAAACCTTTGACATCCCTGCCAGTCACATATTAAATTTACTACAAATGATGCGACTCGTCCTGCTGGGCCTCCTCTGTATCACGTTCTGCACCATAACCCGGGCCCAAACCGCTTCGGACACAACAGTTCCCCAATCGGCTCAGCGCAAACCGTCCCCCGCACGGCAGGCCGCCCGCCAGCTCAAAAGCCTCGAAAAACAGCTCCGTCTGTCGCAGGACCAGGTGCTCCGGATGCAGGTGATCCTCATCAACCGGGACGTCGCCATGGACAGCCTCCGGAACCAGGCTGCCGGCAACGGTCGTGGCAAAGGCAGCAGCCGCCGGGCCATCCAGCAACAAACCGACAGGCAGATCGACTCCCTGCTGACCGAGGACCAGAAACCGCTATACCGGCAATGGAAACAACAACAACGCGACCGCGCGAAACAACGACGCCTCCAGGCGGCTACGGGCCAGCAGTAGTCCCATTGGTCTACGGGTTCGACCAAACCGGCCGGACCACGCGGCTCGATTCCTTCTTCCGGACCCTCTCGGCCGGTTTCTTTCGACGAAGCCTCGCCCTTCAAAACTTGGCCCCGAGCCCGTGAAAGGGCGAGCCCGCAGGCAACCGGTATTTCGAGTATCCCGCAAGCGCCGACACATCCGTGGCGGTCGTGTTGCCCGGGTCCCTGAACGCCGGTTTCCGGTACAACGCCTTCCCATGCTCCGCTGCATTGGCCCGCGAACGGTCGTCCCGCCGAAGCACCCACCAGCCGTTGCTCCAATACCGGTCGCCGCCCTTATCACCCCGGATCAGACTGTCGGCGCCGACAAAGATGTTCTTATAAAAAACAAAATCCCTCCGGACGCTTTTCTCCGAATAACTCACCGCCGCCTCGCGCGAGTTGTAGACGGTATTGTTGTACACCTGGCAGTCATAAAACTGTGCCGGGTCCCCGCTGCTGTTCCAGATATAAATGCCACCGCGCGCATCCGAAACGAGCCCATCGTCTTCGCTGATGTTATTCCGGATGACATTGTGATGCCAGGCACTGGCTCCCCAGTATTGGAAGATGCAATATCCGGCGCCCTGGTTGCCATAGGAAAGACAATTCTCGATGACCGAATTCGTAACGCCCCCATCGAGATCGAACCCTCCCCCATCCGCGGCGCCCGGCGACGTCTTGTTCTTATAGGCCAGGCAATGCCGGATGGTCACGCTGTCTGCCTCATAACACCAGATACCCACCGGGCCATTGCCGATGCGCGGCATATCCCAGCCATTGTTTGTCGCCGAGCAGCTTTCGATCAACAACCGCGTACAATGCCCGCAGACGATGCCGTTCCCGCTGTGATTGGTAAGATTGGTCGGATCTCCGGGATTGTCGTCGGCGCGGCAATGAACGATCTTCAGATCACGCGACCCGGTCTTCCGGTCAAACGGTCCTTCCACCGCTATACCCGCGGCGCCGTTCTCATGCGCGTAGATGCCGTCGGCAACGATATCCCTCGAAGCATAGATAAACAAACCCGATTTTTGAAAACCCGTGATGTCCAGTCCTTCTACCCGTACGTGCTCGCATTCGATGATCGCAAGCCCGTCCTTCACATTTCCCGTCTTCCTCCCTGCCCCCACCAGCCGGAGACCCGCTACCGCAATCCAATGCGCACGGTACAACACTACCGCCGACGAATCCCCGCCATCGATCGTTGCCGCGCCCGGTCCCGCGCCATAACATCCGATCCATACAGGGTGCGCGGCGGTGCCGACATCACTCAGCCGCAACGTGCCCGTGAAAACCTGCCCCCGTTGAAAAAACACCGAGTCACCCGGCCTCAACACGACCCGGTTCACGGCCGCCACGGTCTTCCACGGATGTCCGCGACTCCCATCCCACGCATCGTTCCCATTCGCATCCACAAAATAGTTCCTTCCCTTCGCGGTCAGGCAAAGCGCCGAAGTGTACAGCAATAGAATGCAAAGAAATTTCAATGCGGGGGATTTTGTACAAGATTACGGTTTTTATCTCACCAATATCACCGTCCCCTTCTGCGTCTCGACCAGTTTGGTCACGGGGTTCTGATACTCTATCGTCCACACATAGACACCCGCCGGTTGCAGTTGCCCCCCGAAAGTACCATCCCATCCCCCGCCAATATTCTGCGTTTCGAATACCATCCCGCCCTGCCGGTTATAAACGGTCAGCCGATGCAGGATCAGGGGTACCGAAGGCGGGACGCGGAAAAGATCGTTATGCCCGTCCCCATTCGGCGTAAACGCCGCCGGCATCTTCAGGTCATAAAACACCTTCACCATTTCGGTCGCGCTCGCCCTGCATCCGTCCACTGTCACGACGTTCAGTGTATACGCCGTCGTAACAGCAGGCGCCGCCACCGGCGAAGCGATCGTCGGATCGCTCAACCCCTCCGAAGGGGTCCAATTCATCGCAGCAATATCGCCGGTGATAGCCGGTTGCAAGCGGATACCGGAACCGCCCGCGATGATGACCGCCGTGTCCAGCGCCACCTGCGGCAGCGGATATACGGTCATGGATATCGGCGTAACCGCCGCTACCGGCTGGCTGCACGTAAGGCTTCCCGTCATGATGCAGTTGACGACATCCCCGTTTTGCAGCGCCGGGTCCGTGAATACCGGCGACCCGCCCGACGGTCCCGCATTCAGCCCGTTCACCAGCCACTGAAACACCGGCGCGGCGCCCCCGTTGACCGGCGTCGCCGTGAAAGTCACGAGACTGTCCGCACAGATCTGGATGGCGGACGCAGCGATAGCGACGGCAGTCGGAGGTATCGCCACAATATTCAACGGCAGCACATTCGACTGCGCAAGAGGATCGATAACACAGGCTGCGTCGCTCTTCATGGTACAGGCGATCACATCGTTCCCCGGGGAAAAGACCGAACTGAAAATGGAAGTCCCGTTCCCCGCCGGGGACCCGTTCACCGTCCACTGATAGGAGGGATTGCCGCCGCCGTCCACCGGCGTCGCAATGAATTTTACAGGAAATCCTTCGCAGGCGGTCGCCGACGAATCCGCTATTGTTACCGCCGGAGAAGGCATCGCAAGGATATCGATGGCAATCGGTGGCGAAACGACCTGGCAGGTACTGTTCCCAAGATTACCCGACTGCGCGACTTCGAGCCGATACAAATAATTGCCGGGCACGGACGGGGCGCGTGACCAGGAGTTGCCCGTCGCCCCCGGTATGTCGGCCCAGGTCGTCCCTCCATCCGTGCTCTGCTGCCATTGCTGTACCTGCGACGGATAACAACTCTCCACCGTAGCGCCGAGCGAGAGCAGGGGCTGGACATCGGCGCAGATGCTGACCGTGTCGGCGGGATAGCCCGTAATGCCGGCCATGACCGAAGGCCCGGCCGCACGAAACGTGATATCGTCGAGCCCGATGTCATTCCCATTCCCCCCGGGTGCATTGTTCGTCATGCGCAGGACCACGGTGGAGACGCCCGGCGGCGTGGTGAAATAAAAGGCATATTGTACCCACTCGGGACCACCCGTTGTTTGAGGGATATCGCCGGTCGCAAATGTCTGCAGGACCGTGCCATCGGTTTTCTCGATCCGGAAAGTAATATTGGGAAGGATCAGTCCGGGTTTCGCAACCATGTTCATGATCCACGCGGCAAACTGGTAGCTCGTCCCCGCGCAAAGCCCGCTGACTTGCTGAACGTAGAAATCGCTCGGCTGGTAAGAGGCATTGACCAGCATGAACAGACCGGCCTGGTTCCCGGTATGGTCCTGTCCTACGCTCCACCACGTATTGCCAAAACAGGAACTGGTATGGCCGGTGATGGTATACGAGCCGTCAGGTGGGCAATCTGCTGCCTGGTAGGTCATAGTCGTAACACCCGGCGGCAGGGCAGGTCCGGCCCCTACCGCCTGTCCGAAGGTGATATTGACGATCGGGTCACCCAATCCGCCCGCGCAGGTCTGCGCCAACGCAACCCTTCCTGCCAATAAGCAAAGAATAAGAACGCATGTTTTCATAGCTCTCCGTCATTCAGCAATTCCCGTCGTATTACCGGGTCGCTCGAAATTCCATTCACTTCTGTCCAACGACCGCTTGCCGGGATACACCTCATTACAGGTGCTGCCCTCGTACAACCGGCCATTTTTCATGACATAGTATACCGAATTGGTATTGCGGATGTTCTCGAGCGGGTTTTTATCCATGACCACCAGGTCCGCCAGCTTTCCGGCCCGGATGCTCCCGAGATCATGATCGAGCCCGAGCCCCGTCGCCCCGAGGATCGTGGCCACGCGCAGGACGTCCATCGGTTTCATACCACCCGATGCCATCGCCCACATTTCCCAATGATACCCGATACCCTGGAATTCTCCATGACTGCCGATGCCCGCCAATGCCCCCGCTTCGACCATGGACTTCATACTGCGGGCATGTTTGGGGAATACCTGCTCTTCCGGCATAAACCATCCCTCCTTATCCCGTCTCGTCTTGCCCGCCAGCTCTTCATACGGCATAAAATACTGCACCTTCGCGTCGTGATATGGATTCTCGGTCTCCCACCAGTAATTCTCCGCAAACGGACCGCCATAGGAAACGATCAGCGTCGGCGTTACACACATCTGCGAGATGGCGATCGTCCTGACGAGGTCGTTGTACAACGGATAGATGGGTATGGCATGCTCGTGACCGGGGTAACCATCCAGCAGATTGGTAATATTCAATTTCGTATTCAGTCCGCCTTCGGTCGTGGGCATCAGTTGCTGATTGCGCGCCGCCATGATGATCCACTCGCGCTGCTGCCGGTTGCCAGTCAGATACATTTTGATGTAGTGCGTGTGATAGTACTTGCTGTACTGACGCAGGACATCCTCCGCCTGCGCCGAATCCTTGATGTTATAATCCCAAAAACCGACGCCGGGACCGGTCGAATAGATCCTTGGCCCGAAAACCATCCCCGCATCCACTTCGTCGCCGTAGGTCAACACATCCGTCGTTGCCGTCTGCGGGTCGCGCGTCGTCGTGACGCCATAAGCCAGGTTCATCGCATATTTCCAAACCTGGTTCTTGTGCATGCCCCATTGCGGCCACATATGCGAATGCGTATCCACGAACCCAGGCACGATCGTCTTGCCGGTGACATCGATCACCTTTGCGCCCGATGGGACGCTCAGACTGCCGCCGGGCCCCACCGCTTTGATCCGGTCGTTTTCGACGAGGATGTCCCCATTCTCGATCACCTGCTCGCCTTCCATGGTAATGATCCGTGCTCCCTTCAACAACAACACGCCCTGCGGCATGTCGCGTTGGTAGTAGACCTTTACGGCCGTCTCGATCGCCTTGTATGCAGGCGTCTTCTGCGGAGCCGCCGCACTGTCTTTCTTTGTCCCGTTTGCGGCCTTGGAGCCGGCGGCGCTGTCGGTCTTCACACCGTTTTTAGCCAAATCGGCGGCCGCGGTCTTCGCCTTGGCCAGACTGTCCGCCTTCGCCCGCCTGGCTTCCTTCACGCTGTCATCAAAACGGTCCGCCGCATCGACGTCATACACGAAATGCGCATTCCCCAGCGACCAATGCACTTTCTTGCCATCCGCCTCCCAGTAAGGGAACTCACCGCCCAGGTCGGTCAGCTTCCTTGCGGGCCATTGCGCGTTCGCGGCGTCCGCCAGCGATATGGTCACCGTCTTCCCCGTCTGCGGCAGCGTGGCCATATAAATTTCGTTGTTGATCTGTGCAATGATCCGCTTTCCGGTAGGCGACACCGTAATGAAGTCCGCCGGAGACGGCTGACTCGTTTCCATCGCCTCCGCCGCGGTTTCGCTGAGCAAACAATCGTCCTGCACGGGCAATCCATGTTTATAGATGCTGATGCCATAGGTCGTGATAC
>DASZYU010000397.1:0-4581 GCA_035545215.1 Puia sp. | reverse complement strand
CTCGGCGCCGCGCCGCACCCGGTTATTTCTTCAGCAGTTCGGCTACGGCCGCCTCTATTTGCTGGTCTTTCCCGGCCGACAACACCTGCGGCTCATTCCGCACCGGGATATCGGGATCGAGCTGATGCCCTTCCTCGAACAACCCGTCGGGCGCACGCCAACCACCCATCGGCATCCCGAACACCAGGTTCGGATCGATCTGCGTTTCCCACCAAACGAAGGTTCCCGTCCCTGGCACCGGCATGCCCAGCGTCTTGCCCACGTTCTTCAGTTTATAAGCTGCCGGAAACAAATGCGCATCCGAATAATTCGCCTCGCCGATGATCACGATCGACGGCTTGACCCATTTGTCCTCCGGCTCCGACCCCACATACTGCCCGTGCGGAATGATGTCGAAATATTTTTTCCCGTTCAGGAAATCGGACAGTTGGTCATGGATATTACCGCCCCCGTTCCACCGCGTATCGACGATCAGCGCCTCTTTCCCGAGGTTCCTTCCCAACGCCTCTTCAAAGACGGTCCGCATGCTGCCGTCATCCATGGCCCGCACATGCACATACCCGATCCTGCCCTTCGACACCGAATCCGTTTCCTTACGCCGCAAGTTAACCCATCGCTTGTATAAAAGCTCGGATTCCTCTCCCAAACTGATCGGTTTGGTTGTCTCCTCCCAACGGACATGCGTCGACGGATCGTACAGCGACAACAACATCAGCTTGCCCGCTTTGCGGTTGAGGTACATATAATGATCGACCGTGTCCGTGATCGCTTCCCCATCGATCTTTTCCAGGATGACCCCCGGCTTGATCCGCTCGGAATACTTATCCAACGGTCCCCCCGCAATCACTTCGGCTATCCGTAAACCGGGACCCGTATACGAATAGTCGTAAAAGATACCCAATGACGCCGTCCGGTCGCCCGTCGGGCTTCCGCCGCCAAAATAGTAACATCCGGTATGCGACACATTCAGCTCTCCCAGCATCTCGCTCAGCATCTCGGCAAAGTCATAGTCGTTGTTGATATAAGGGAGGAATTTCTTATATGCAGTATAGTAATAGTCCCAATCCACGCCATTTAGATTGACCACATAGAATTTTTCCTTCATTTGTCGCCAGGCATGGTCGAAGATATAGGCCTTCTCGTCCGCTTCCTTCAGCGCCATCTCGCCGTTGATGCCCACGGGCTGCATCTTGCCGCTTTCTGCGTCTATTTTCGTGATCCGACCTTCCACCAGCACGAAGATCGATTTGCCGTCAGCCGACAATTCCATCCCCGCATAGCGCGCGCCCAGCTTCGCGAACAGCTTCGTTTCCTTGGTCCTCGTTTCTGTCATCCAAAGATCGTAACCCTTTTCAAAACGGCTGAGATAATACAATTTCTCGCCGTCCTTCGACAACAGCCAGTCGGCGGCATCGGAAGTATGCGTCGTCAGCCGCAGTTTGCGGTCCGTCAGGTTATCCCAATCGATCCGGATCGCCTTGGTCGTATCTTTTTTTGCCGTGTCTTTGGCAGTTTTTTTGCCTTCTTTGGCGCCCTCTTTCGCTTTCGCGGCATCGGCGCTGTCTTTCTTTTGTTTGTCTTCGATCTCCTTCAACAACGCGAACTCTTCCTTCGACAATCGGAATCTGTCGAATGCGTCCTTCGAAAAGAAAAGCCCGTATACGTCGCCGGTGATCGTATACCCGGCCTGCTGACGCGCGCCTTCCCGGTCCGAACCCCAGATCATCATTTTGCCGTCCATCGACCATTTCGGATTGCCGTCATTGTACCCGCTGAGCGTCAGATCGATCACCGGCGATTTCCCATCGGAGGCTACCAGACCCACCTCCGGCGTCATGACGCGTTCCGGCAGGCCATACTGCACGAGGAACCATTTGCCATCCGGCGACCATTGGTAATACTGGTCCCCGTCCGCATACGAATAGTTCTTGTCCGCCGGCAGGATCGTCCGGCTCTGCCTGCTGGCCAGGTTGACGACCTTCAGCGTTACCCTGTCCTCGAGATAGGCAATCTCTTTCCCGTCCGGCGAGAAGGCCGGCTGGAACTCTTCGGCGGGGGTCGCTACCACCGTCTCCTCCTTTAATACCGTCGAAGCATAGAAATAAGGCTCCTCCTTGCGCACGATCGACAATGTATAGATATTCCAGTTGCTGTTTTTTTCCGCCGCGAATACCAGGCTCCGGCCATCGGGGCTCCAGCCGACGCTGCGCTCCTGCCAGGGCGTATTGGTGATCCGTTTGGTGATGCCGCCGTCTACCGAGGTGACGAAGATCTCGCCGCGAAAGACGAATGCGATCTCCTTGCCGTTGGGAGACAGTTTCATTTCGGTCACGCCGCCATTCACGGGGACGATCTTTTCCAGGTTCGTGCGACCGTCCTCGGCGATACGGATGTCCACCTTCAGCGGCGCAGCGCCCGGCCGCTGCGTATAGATCTCACCGTCGAATCCATAACACAGCGTATTGTCCTTTGCCCGGGTAAGGAACCGCACGGGGTGTTTGGTGAAATGCGTCAGCGCGACAGCCTCCGATTCCTTCCCCAGCGCTCCTTTATAGACATTGAAACTGCCGCTCTGCTCGCTCAGGTAATAAAATTCGGCATCCGTTTCCCCGAATACGGGATTGCGGTCCTCGCCTTTGAACGTCGTCAGCCGCGTATAGGCCGAGGTCTTGTTGTCATACAGCCAGATGTCCCTCGTGACGGAAGACGTATGGTGCTTGCGCCATTCGCTTTCATATCCTTTCTGGTCCTCATAAATGATCTTGTCGCCTGCGGTATTCACCGTCGCGTTCAATGCCGGTATCGGCAACACCTGGCTCACCCGTCCTCCGCCTACCGGCACGCTGTAGAGCTCCGTCATTGCGCCGGTGGGGAATTGAGCATCCGTGACAAGGTCCTGCCGGCAGGCCGAAAACAGGATCCGCTTGTCGTCGCCGGTAAAGCTGCTGGGCAACTCATTGTTCGAATGATAGGTCAGTCTTCTGGCCTCTCCTCCCGTCGATGGCATGACGAACACATCGAAGTTGCCATAACGGTCCGACGCAAAGGCGATCCACTTGCCGTCATGCGACCATACGGGCGCATACTCGTGCGATTCGCTGATCGTCAGCGGGACAGCCGTCCCGCCTTTCGATGCGACCGAATAGATGTCGCCTTTATAGCTGAACAGGATCGTTTGCCCGTCGGGCGATAGGGCAGGATAACGCATCCATAGCGGATGCTCCTGCGCGGTAGCATGGACGGAGAGGGCAAACGCCAGGACCGTCGGCAGCATAGTTTTTCTCATAACGTTAGATAATATTTAAAAGTAACCAGCTTTTCCCAGCCGCCAAAAAAGGGTTGGTTATCATGCCGGCTCCGTACCTAAAGTACCCATTTTCAGGCGTTTATTGCGCCTCACGGCCCTTTTGGCGTAATAGAAAATGACAAAAGCTTGCTTTGACCCCGACTTTTACCCTGCTACATTTGTGAAACAAATCCGCGATTGCTACGCCGCATCCTGTAAAATTAAAATCAACATAGTATGAAAGCTGTAGCACGCACCATCGCAGTAGCCTTAAGTTCGATCGTTATCCTCGTTAGCAATCCGCTGGCCTCCCAGGCTAACGGCGGCCGCACCGATAACAAAAAGGCTTCCCTCACCGAAGAGCAGGTATCCATTAAATACGTCGGTTCCGAAAACGGACAGGTCGTTTTCCACGTGGAGTTCGAAAATCCCACTGCCGAAAAATTCGCCCTGATCATCCGGAATGACAACGGGGATGTGGTTTATCACCAGCAGTTCGCCGACGCGCATTTCTCCAGGAACGTTTACATTGCCAACGTCGACACCGACATCCAGCCCACGTTCATTATCCGTGGCGCCAACAACAGTGAGATCGTTCGCCAGTTCCGTGTATCCAGGACGATCACCGAGAACACGGTCGTCACCCGTCTCTAAAAGCACACGCATCGCAGAGGCTTATAGTTGAAAAGCCCGGCTCTCGCCGGGCTTTCTTATTTCTTTCGGATGAATTTCATCGTACTCAAGACCCCCGCCCGGTCCGCACACGGATCCGACAACAAGACCCAGCTCATCGTGTCCCCATCGATGACATACCGGTAAACACCCTCTCCGTCATGACAGGGATAAGTACCGTCGACATCGTTGAACCGCAAGGTGTCCCCGGATTCTTTCCACAAAGACCGGACGATCATCTCCCCGCTGCTGGAGGTCGACCAGTTCGTATCTGCATCGAAGTGCATGGTCAGGGTGTCGTTCAACGGCTGTACATAGAATTTCCAGACGGAGTTTTTCAGCGAGGTGGTCTGGGCCTGCGCCCCGGTAAACGCGGCCGTAAAACAGAAAAAAGTGCAGAAGGTTAACAACGTGCGCATAGATTAGGAAGTTTGGTAGGCTAATTTATCGATTTTCCTCGTTTCACCGCCGCCAGTCTTCCGTTCACCGGATTTTTACGCCGAACGGCCGCCCCGGCCTTGCCGGGGCGGCTTCCTCTTTCTATCTTCGTACCATGACCAACTCATCCCAACAGCCCGTCCTGCAGGTAGAAGGCCTGGACATTTGGTACGGACCCCTTCATG
>DASZYU010000396.1:0-4862 GCA_035545215.1 Puia sp. | reverse complement strand
GACGACGAGGACAGGTGTCCGCTCGTGAAAGGTGTGCGGTCGAATTACGGCTGTCCGCCGATCAAGGCCGAACTGACCCAGCGGATCAAGGATGCCGCCGACCGGATCTTCTTTGTCCGGGCCCGGGCGACGATCGAGCCGGTGTCGTTTGGGGAACTCGAGCGGGTAGCGGCCGTCCTACGGTCGGACAGTACGCTGCGTTTGCGGATCGAAGGTTATACGGATAGCGAGGGGCCGGACGGGCGCGAAATGAGGCTGTCGGCCCGCCGGGCTCAGGCCGTGGAGCGTTACCTGGTGGTATTGGGCATCCCGCCGTCGCGCATGGAAACGATCGGCTATGGGAAGAAAAAGCCGTTGGCTCCGAACGATTCGCCGGAAGGGATGGCGCGGAACCGCCGGGTGGAGATGGTGCTGATGAATTATCCCGGGGAAAAGAAGGAGGCGGGCGACGCCAAAAAACCGGGGGTGAATGGTTCCGCCGCCGAAACGCCGAAAAAGTAATAAGTCTACTACGCAACGCCAGATAAACCTGCGAGAGGCCACCGGAAGGTGGCCTCTTTTTTGCTGCAAGTCGGTGAATGACCCCCGAATTCCTTTCTGGAGGCGGAGAGATGGGACGTCGTATCCGTGAATACGACTGGTCTTCGTCTGCCTTGGGGCCAGTCGATGCCTGGCCGCAAAGTCTCAGGACCTGTATCCGCATTATGCTCACCTCGCAGCAACCCATCTGGATCGGATGGGGAGAACACCTGATCAATCTTTATAACGACCCTTACCGTACCATCCTTGCCGGGAAACATCCGAGTGCGCTGGGGGCCCCGGCGGCGGTCGTCTGGAAGGATATCTGGCGCCAGATAGGCCCGGCGCTCCACCGTGTCACGCATCAAAACGAAGGCTACTATGTCGAATCGCAGATGTTGATCATGGAACGGAATGGGTATCCGGAGGAGACTTATTATACGTTCAGCTACACGCCCGTACCAGGCGATGACGGTGGAACGGCGGGCATGATCTGTTTCAATGTGGACGATACCGACCGCATCCTGAGCGAGCGGCAGTTGCGGACGCTGACCTTCCTGGGGAAACGGCTGACAGACTGCGATTCCTACCAGGAGGCGTTGCGGCGGACGATGGCCACGCTTGGGGAGAATGCGCACGATTTTCCTTATGTCCTTTTTTATTCGGTGACCCTGGCGGGGATTACGCTGACGCATTCGACGGAGCTCGGTGAGTCGGCGGAACGGGTCCCTTCCACTATCCCGCCTGACGATCAGGGACCTTTGGCGGAGGCGATGCAGCGGTCGGAGCGCGAACGCCGGCTCCAGGTGATCGGGGGCATCGAAAAAACGCTGGGCTCCATGCCCAAGGGCGCCTGGGACGTCCCGCCGGACCAGGCGGTGGTCATTCCGGTCTTCCAGGCGGGGGAGAGTCAGGCTCACGGGTTCCTGGTCATGGGTGTCAATCCTTACCGGTTGCCGGATGAGAAGTTCACCGGCTTTTGCTCGCTGGTTGCGGACCAGCTCGCGACGAGCTTTGCCGACATTCACGTTCTGGAAATGGAGCGGAAAAAGGCGGAGGCGCTGGCGGAGATCGACAGGGCAAAAACGCATTTCTTTTCGAATATCAGTCATGAGTTCCGGACGCCGCTGACGCTGTTGCTTTCGCCGATAGAAGACGTTTTGAGCGATCCCGGGTCCGTGGAGGTGAACCGGTACCGGCTGGGTGTCGCGCATCGCAACGCGTTGCGGATGCAGCGTCTGGTGAATACGCTCCTGGAATTCTCGCGGATCGAAGCAGGGCGAATGGAGGGAAGGTACCGAAAGGTGGATATCGCCACGTTGACAAAAGATATTGCGAGTACTTTCCGGTCGGCGGTCGAGAAGGCGGGCATGGAGCTGGTGATCGTCACGGAGGAGGTGGATGACGACGTCTATGTCGATACGGACATGTGGGAAAGGATCATCCTGAACCTGGTGTCGAATGCGTTTAAATACAGCCACCGGGGGAGTATCCGGGTGGAAGTCCGGCAGGTGGACGGCCAGGTGCAGGTGAGTGTTTCCGACACGGGTGTGGGTATCCCCGAGGAGGAGCTGGAAAAGATCTTCGACCGATTTCACCGGGTAGAGAATAGCGGTGGCCGGAGCCAGGAGGGCACGGGCATCGGTCTGGCGATGGTGCGCGAACTGGTGCGGTTGCATCAAGGAACGATCAGCGTCAACAGTGTCGTCGGGGACGGTTCGACTTTCACCGTATCGCTGCCGTTGGGTATGGCTCATCTTCCGGCCGACCGCATCGTATACGGTGAGGAGCCGACGATGAAACAGGCGCATGCGGAGGCTTTCGTTGCCGAGGCAATGAAATGGATCCCTGCCAAAGAGATGGAGGAATCGCAGAATGGTAACGGGCATGCCGGAAGGTGGCCCGCGGACGGGTCGGCGGATGGGTCGGGGGATGGGCAGGCTCACGGGGATGGGCAGGCGCGCGAGGATGGGCAGGCTCACGGGGATGGGCAGGCGGACGGGGATGGGCGTTATACGGTGGTACTGGCGGATGACAATGCCGATATGCGCGAGTATGTGGGGCGGCTGTTGTCGACGGAATTTCGCGTCATCACGGCGACCGACGGGCAGGATGCTTTACGGAAGACGATGAAGTACAGGCCCGACCTGTTGTTGTCGGATGTCATGATGCCGCGGCTGGATGGATTCGGTCTGTTGAAGCGGATCCGGCAGACGCCGGGTCTGCAGCATATCCCCATCATCCTTTTGTCTGCGCGGGCGGGCGAGGAGGCGAAGGTGGAAGGTTTGGCGTCGGGGGCGGATGACTACCTGATCAAGCCTTTCAGCGCGCGGGAGTTACTGGCGCGGGTCGAGTCGAATATCCGCATCGCCAAGGAAAGGACGGCGGTGATAACGGCCTATGCCGAGAAGCTCGAAGACGAGGTGCAGCGGCGGACGGAGGAATTGACGCGGGTCAATCGTTCGCTGGAGCAGTCGAATGAGGATCTCCAGCAGTTTGCGCACGTAGCGAGTCACGACCTCAAGGAGCCGGTGCGCAAGATCCGGACGTATGCGGGGCGGGTCCTGGAAGAATATGGTTCCATGCTGAACCCGGAGGCGAGGGTATTTCTCGTCAAGATCCAGCAGGCGACAGCGCGTATGGCGGCAATGATCGAAGGGGTATTGGCGTATTCGATGCTGAAGGCGAACGAACAACCTGCGGTGCCTGTCGATCTGAACGAGGTCTTCAATAACATCGAGTCGGATCTCGAGCTGCTGTTGCACGATCGCAATGCCATCATCCGGCGCGAGAAATTGCCGGTCATCGAGGGCGCGCCCGTATTGCTCTATCAATTGTTCTACAACATTGTGGGGAACGCGCTAAAATTTTCAAAAAAAGATAATAGCCCATTGATTACCATTGCGTCGCGTGTGATCGAGGAGGTTGGCAAGCAAATTGCTCTCTTCACTATAACAGACAACGGCATCGGGTTCGATCAGCAACAATCTGGTCGCATCTTTGAAGCTTTCACCAGGCTTAACTCTAAGGACAAATACGAAGGAACGGGACTAGGTCTGGCCTTATGCAGGAAAATTGTGGAACGTCATCATGGCACCATTTCCGCCACGGGTGTGAGCGGTGTGGGAGCTGTCTTTGTCGTGAAGCTACCAGTGAGGCAAATGGAAAGGAGCATTTAGGACCATAAGACCAGTAGTTATGAACAAGAAATTTTTAGTCATCGACGATGACACGGATGACCGGGAATTGTTTTGCGAGGCGTTGGCTTCCGTGGACCCGGTGATCGTCTGCGAACACGCAGTGGACGGCAAGGAAGCGTTGACGAAACTGTCGACGAAGGAAATAGGCACGCCGGATATTATCTTCCTCGATATCAATATGCCGATCATGGATGGGTGGCAGTTCCTGACGCACCTGAAAAAAGAAGACCGGTATAAAGAGATCCCCGTGATCGTGTATACGACCTCGTCAACGGTCAAGGACAAGCGTATTGCCAGGGACCTCGGGGCGTTGTGTTTTATTACCAAGCCGCATGCATACGGCCGTCTCAAGAATATGTTGGGCGTGATCGTGATGCACGTCAATAACGAGAATTTTTCCAGGATCTGCGAGGATGTCCATGCCATGGGCAACGGCAACGGGAATGGGAACTAGCGCTGTGCGCCCTGTGTCTCTTCCAGTTCGTCGAGAAGCGCGATCTGCGCGGGGTTGATGACCTGGCGCGCGGTTTCCAGAGGGAACCAACCGCCCTTGTCTACTTCCGGAAAGACCTGTTGTTTCCCCGACCGGCGGGGCCATTCCAATTCAAAGGTATTACTGACAATGTTTGCGGAATCGATGTCCCCGTGCGACGCCCATGCGTATACGCGTTTGCCGCCTTTTTGCCTGATGGGGCTCAGCGGTTGAAAAGGACCTTTCAGCATGGCGCCCGTCTCCTCTTTAAATTCCCGGACAGCCGCGTCGAGGGCGGGTTCGTCGTCGTTGAACTCGCCTTTAGGGATCGTCCATGATCCTTCGTGTTTGTTTTTCCAGAAGGGGCCGCCGGGGTGGACGAGAAATACTTCTAGCAGTTGGGTTTTGCGCCGGTAGAGCAAGATACCCGCGCTTTGCCTGGATGTCATGTACTCGAAACGCGCAAATAGCCGGCCAATGTATGCGGGGTCGGAGGAATACCACTTTCGTGGTATCGGCGGAGGCGGCGAGTGCGACGGGATGCGACGGCGAGTGCGACTGCAGAGTGGGTGCAGTGGCCCGGGAGACCCATATCAATTTGACTCGGTTTTTACAAGCGAAAATCAATGGGTTGATTATCAATTGTTTAATTTCTCCGTGTAAAAACGTAT
>DASZYU010000395.1:0-2887 GCA_035545215.1 Puia sp. | reverse complement strand
GCGGACGTCGACACCGTATTTTTGCCAGTAGTAATTGCACCAGGATTCGCCTGCCATCTTGCTGATCCCGTAAACGGTCGTCGGCGACAGGGCCGTGTGCTGGGGACAGGCGTGGCGCGGAGCATCGGGACCGAAGACGGCGATGCTGCTCGGGAAGAACACCTTTGCGAGTTTTTTTTCGCGTGCGATATCGAGGACGTTCAGCAGGCTTTGCATATTCAGCTGCCACGCCTTTTCGGGATGCAGTTCGCCGGAAGCCGAGAGGAGTGCCGCGAGCAGATAGACCTGGGTGATGTCGTGACGGACGATCAGGGCGGAGAGCGCGTTCCGGTTCAGCACGTCCAGCTGCTCGTACGGACCTTCGTCCAGCAGCGCAGCGGTGGGCGCCTTGAGGTCGGAGGCGATCACGTGGCGATCACCGTACACGCGTCTCAGCGCCGTGGTCAACTCGACGCCTATTTGCCCGCAAGCCCCAATGACCAGCAGCGTATCTTTTTTCATCGGCAAGAAATTATCAGGAATCCGGCTGCGGCAACCTGTCTGGTCACCGTGGCTTTTTCCCTTGACAAATGTTCGAAAATTCGTTAATAATTCCACTTTTTTACAAATTATCAGAATAAAAATCTATTTTAAGAGATATTTTCCGACATTTATTCAGATTTATCCGATTACAAATTTGTCATGCCGTAAAAAAATCGCTTATGCCGGACGAACTTGATGCCGTCGACATCCGTATCCTGCAACTGCTGCAACACGACTCGCGTATCACCACCAAAGAGATGGCCGACAAACTGGGGAAGTCAGTGACGTCGGTTTACGAGCGGGTGAAGAAACTCGAGGACAGCGGCATCATACACCGGTATGTCGCTTTGTTGAACAAGGACCTCATCGGGAAACATCTCATCGCGTTCACGACGGTGCAATTGAAGGAGCATTCGCAAATCGCATTGCGCGGCTTCGAGAAGGAGGTGATCAAGTTCCAGGAGGTGATGGAATGTTACCACCTGACGGGCACCTTCGATTTCCTGCTGAAGATCGCCATCCAGGACATGAAGGAGTACAATGCGTTCCTGATGAACAAACTGGCCACCTTGCCGAACATAGGCGGCGTGCAGACCTTTTTCGTGCTGTCGGCGGGAAAGGTGGAGACAGCTTATGCGTTGCCGTTACCCACTGGCGCGAAGCGCGCCGTTAAAAAGTAGGGGGTCGAGTAAGGAGACTGCGGTGTGCCGGCCGGGGGCGGGCTTGGCGATTCGCGAAGATTGTGCGGAGCAGATTATTTCGGCACTTCGCGTACCACCTGTGTGGGTTTCTTATCGTTCCTGAAACCGAGGAAGGTTGCGGGTTTCCGGATCCTTCCCGACTTCGTCCAGGTGGCGAACTCGAAATTTGCCACAAGCTCCGGTTTGACCCAATGGGTCACGGCGCCTTTGGTATCCAGGACGGGGTTGATAAAGGGCGATTTGGCGGTTTCCAGTCGTTTGAGCTGTTCGAGGATGCCCGGCATATCTTTCTCCTTGTAGCCGCCGCCGGAGCGTCCGATCCACTCGAGTTTGCCGTTTTTGTAGGCGCCGAAAAGCAGGCTCCTGAAGGATCGGTTCTTGTCCGATTCCGCCCATCCGCCGATGACGAATTCCTGCCGTTTGCGCGTCGGCGTTTTGAGCCAGTCGAGGCCCCGCGAGTCCGGGACGTAAGCGCTGTCCCGTTTTTTAGAGACGATACCCTCGAGATTGAGGCGCAGCATTTCCTTATAGAGTTGTGGCCCGTCGTCGAATGACTCGCTGAACCGGAAGACGGGATGGGCGAGGACGAGCTGTTCAAGGAGCGTCTTGCGGGCCTCGAGCGGCAGCTGCATCAGGTCGTAGCCGTCCAACCACAACAGGTCGAAGACGCAGTACGTAATGGGGGACGAATTGCCGTTGTACAGTTGCAGCGCGTCAAAATCGGGCATGCCGGACTCGTTAAAGACCACGACCTCCCCGTCGATGACGGCGTTGTGGCCCAGGTCGCGGAGCGCATTGACGATGACCGGGTAACGTCCCGTATAGTCTTTTGCGCTGCGCGAATCCAGTTTTACTTTCCCTTTATTGACGTAGGCGATGATGCGGTAGCCGTCCCATTTTATCTCATGGAGATAGCCGGGGTCGTCGGCAGGTTCCCGGGTCAGGGTGGCGAGCATGGGCGCAATTCGGGAAGGCATCGGTGTTTTCCGGCCTTTTTTGATGCTGCTGAGATCCATGTCAGGGACCGTGCAAGAAACATACCAGCAAAACGACTATGCCTTATCTTCATGCCCAAAATCTCCGCTATGTCATTCGTTTCCAAATTGCTGTTGCCAATGGCCGTGCTGTTTTCGCATCCCGTCCTTTCGCAGTGGAAGGCTTCGTGGATCTCGGTACCGGGTATCAACCCGCATGGATACGGCGTGTACTGGTTCCGGCAATGTCAATCGTTGTCAGCCGTTCCCGATTCGCTGCCCGTTTTTGTATCCGCAGATAATCGCTACAAGCTGTTCGTCAACGGGCAGTTGGTGTCGCTGGGGCCTGCGCGGGGAGATATCCCGCATTGGAGGTTCGCGACGGTGAACCTGGCGCCTTACCTGCGGGTCGGATCGAATTGCATTGCGGCCCAGGTGTGGAACGAAGGGAACGATAAACCCGAGGCCCAGCCCTCGCTGCGTACGGCGTTTATCCTGGAGGCCGCTACGGATGAAGGGGGCGTATGGGATACCGACACGGCCTGGGAATGCCGGGCTGACAGCGGTTATTCGCCGATAAGGGTTCACCTGCCGTTCTATTATGTTGCGGGGCCGGGCGAATACCAGGATATGCGTCGACATATCGGGGCCGCGGATGTCCCGCAGTCCGGCGGCCCTGAGTGGAGGCAC
>DASZYU010000394.1:0-8358 GCA_035545215.1 Puia sp. | reverse complement strand
CAGCGATGGCGCGCAGCCATCAGCCGGGTCTTATCGTAGTCGACCGCAGCGTGCCCGGTCCGTACGAGAACTATACCACGCCCGAGCAACAGATCCCGGCCCACCCCATGGACGACCCATGGGAAACCTGTATGACGATGGGTAATTCCTGGAGCTACGTGCCGCACGATCACTATAAATCGACCACCCGCCTGGTCCAGTTGCTGGTAAAGATCGTCTCGCGCGGCGGAAACTTCCTGCTCAACATCGGGCCCTCCCCCGAAGGCGACTTCGACGACACCGCCTACGCTCGCCTGAAGGAGATCGGCGACTGGATGAAGATCAACGGCGAAGGCATCTACAACAGCCGGCCTATCTTTCCCTGGTCGTCCGGCAATGTCTGCCTGACCCAGTCGAAGGACAGTTCCACCGTCTACGCTTTCCTGCTGGGCGAAAACGAGGAACCCGGCATCGTCCTGCCCGCAACGATCACTATCGACCGGTTCACCGCCAAACCGAAAAGCACCGTCACGATGCTCGGCCGGCGGCAGCGTCTCCGTTGGCGGCAGGAAGGGAAAAATATGGTCATCGAGGTCCCGAAGGATTGGCAGGGCAAGCCGGCGGGGAAACACGCCGTCTGCTTCCGCATCGGCTCCTGAGGTCTGGATTGCTGAGGTACAGGTTCCTGGAGGTTCCGGCACCGTCCCCGCAAACGATTGTCCGACCGCTCGGAATATCGCAACGATGGTTTACCTTCGCGGCGCAAAGCCATCACAATCACGACACCCAAAATTGACAGACCCATGGGCATGGTAGACTCGTTCGAGAAGATCCCGGTAAAGATTTTCAATTCATTGGAAGAGGGCTCCCGTTATATCGGAAAGGAGATTGCGGCGCTCATCCGCGAAAAGGAAAAGAAGGGCCAGAAAGCCGTCCTCGGCCTGGCGACGGGCGCGTCCCCGAAGTCGTTGTATGCCGAACTGGTGAGGCTTCACCGCGACGAAGGGCTCAGCTTCCGGAATGTCGTCACCTTCAATCTCGACGAATACTATCCGATCGACAACGACGCCTTGCAGAGTTACAATCGGTTCATGAAAGAACAACTCTTCGACAAGGTGGACATCGATCCAGCCAACTGTCATATCCCTAATGGACAGTGGAAAAAAGAAGAGATCAAACAGCATTGTATCCAATACGAAAAGATGATCGAAAAGGCGGGCGGGATCGATCTGCAGATCCTGGGCATCGGCAACAACGGTCACATCGGATTTAACGAACCCGGCTCCAGCATCTACTCGCACACCCGGCTCGTGCCGCTCGAGAATTCGACCCGCATCGCCAATTCGCTCGATTTTCAAAATATTTCGCAGGTGCCGAGACTGGCCATCACGATGGGCATCAGTACCATCCTGCGGGCCAAACGCATCGTCCTGATGGCCTGGGGCCAGCATAAGGCGCCCGTCATCCGAAAGGCCGTGGAAGGCAACGTCACCGAGCAGATACCCGCATCGCTGCTGCAACAGCACAACGACGTCGTTTTCGTCGTCGACGAAGTCGCCGCTTCCGAACTGACCCGGTTCAAATCGCCGTGGCTGACCGGCGATATGGTGTGGACGCCCGCCATGATCCGCAAAGCAGTGGTCAATATGGCGCTCAAGCTGGGCAAGCCGATCCTCAGCCTCACCAACAGCGACTACAACGACAACGGTCTTAGCGACCTGCTCGTCGAAAAAGGAGACGCCTACGAGATCAACCTGCAGGTGTTCTACCTGCTTCGCGACAGCATCACCGGCTGGCCCGGTGGCAAACCCGGCGCGAACCTCCCCGCTCATCCCGAGCGGTCGGAGCCTTTTCCCAAACGCTGTCTCATCTTTTCGCCGCATCCGGACGACGACATCATCTCGATGGGAGGCACCTTCATGCGGCTGCACGACCAGGGCCATGACGTACACGTCGCCTACCAGACCTCGGGCAACATCGCCGTGACGGATGAATTCGTAACGCGCTTCCTCGATTTTGCCGTGGGCTTCGAAGTGTTGTCGGGCATCGACAGCAGCAAGTCTTCGCAGATCCTCGACCAGGCGACCCGCTATCTCAAGACCAAAAAAGCGAGCGATATCGATACGCCGGAGATCCGCGCGATCAAAGGCCTGATCCGTCGCTGCGAAGCGAAGGCCACCTGCCGTTATGTGGGCATCCCCGAAGCGAATATCCATTTCATGAACCTGCCGTTCTATGAAACGGGGACCATCGAAAAAAAGCCGATGGGAGAAGCGGACGTCGAGCTGACGGTCGAATTGCTGCGCAAACTGAAACCCAATCAGATCTACTGCGCCGGCGATCTTGCCGATCCGCACGGGACGCACAAGGTTTGTCTCGACGTCGTATTCGAATCGCTGCGCCGCCTGAAGGCCGCCGGCGACCCGTGGTTAAAAGACTGCTGGCTATGGCTGTACAAGGGCGCCTGGCAGGAATGGGACATCAGTGAGATCGAAATGGCGATACCGATGAGCCCCGACCAGGTGTTGAAAAAACGATTCGGCATCTTCATCCATCAGTCGCAAAAGGACATGGTGCCTTTCCAGGGCAGCGACAGCCGCGAATTCTGGCAGAGGGCCGAAGACCGCAACGCGAATACGGCTAACCTCTATGCGCAATTGGGCTTCACGAAATATGCCGCGATGGAAGCCTTCGTGCGATGGCACTATTAAAGCCGCGCAGCCGCGACTGCGGCCCATCCATGTCGTTTTCCTCCGGCGCTCCACCAGCTCACTCGCTGCCGCGACCGCGGCCCATCCATGTCGTTTTCCTCCGGCGCTTCGCCTATCCCCGTCTTTTGCGCCCCCCTTTTGCGCTCGCGCGGGTCCCTTAACAACCCACATTATTCGCGTATTAAGTTTGCTTGAAGCCCTCGTTTGTGCTATTTTTGCCTCTTGCATTATGGCACAATCGACCTTAGTTGCTGTGCGACGGGAGTGGCAGGGCGCCTGGAGCGAGCCGCGTTTCCGGGCCAAGATGATAGTCGGGATGATCCTGGTTGCCGCTACAGTCGCCTCTTTTCCCTATTTTTTCCAACGGATCGAGCTCCGGCATGGGGTCCCCTTGCGCGATCCCATCCTGCGCTGGTTACCCGCGCATGACGTTTCTATCCCCCTCTTTATCCTCATCTGGTCGGTGTCCGCGCTGACGCTCGTCCGGGCGATTCAGACCCCCCGGATCCTGCTGGTGTTCCTGTGGGCGTACGTACTGCTGAGCCTTTCCCGCATGGTGACCATAACGCTGGTGCCGCTCGAGCCGCCCGCCCACCTGATCGGGCTCGTCGACCCCCTGAGCAATTTCTTTTACGGCCCGAAATTCGTGACCAAAGACCTGTTTCCCTCGGGCCACACTTCCACCGTTTTCCTGCTTTTCCTCTGTCTGACGGGCAAGCGGGACAGGCAGTTTGCGCTCGTGGCGACCTTCGCCGTCGCCTTCCTGTTGCTGGTCCAGCACGTTCATTATACGGTGGACATCCTGGGCGGATTTCTCTATGGTTGGCTATGTTGGTGGCTCGCCGTACACAGCATCGCCCGGGACTGATCTCCGATCCCATCGCCGTACGCATCGCAACGACGCGTCACCGCCCGGCCCGGGACACCCGGTCTTCTGGCCCTAGAATGCCTCCCCCAGCTGCAGGTAGAACCCCTGGGACCCCATGGTGATACCGTAGTCCAGCCGCAGGTTTAGGCGTTCTTCCCGGTTGAGCGCGAAACGCACGCCACCCCCAAATGAATACTTCAGCGACTCCAGATTGATGTCCGAGAACTTCGGGCCGACATTGCCGATCGAACCGAAACCGACGACGCCAAACCTCCACCAGACGGGGACCCGGTATTCGGCCTGGACGGCCGCGGCATTCTTATCGCGAAACCGGCCGGCGTAGTACCCACGCATGGTATTGGCGCCTCCGAGATAGGCCAGGCTTCTGAGCGGAACGTCTCCGGAGTTCCAACTTCCCCAGACCTGCATCGCCAGCACCTGGTCCTTATAGATACGGGAATACCGGCGCAGATCCACGACGTAATTGGTGAATTGATAATCGGAGCCGAAAAAGGAGCTGTAGGGATTGATATAGAATTGCAGCATCACCCCGCGATCTGGGGCGAACGCGTTGTTCCGGGTATCGAAGGTGAGGCTGGCGCCCGGCCCGGAAACATGGTAACCATAGCGACCGCGGACGTTCTCTTTGTCGAAAAGCCGGCCCCGGTCATAGTCCACGTCGAACACACGCTGATACGCGTAGAGTATGCCCAGGTAGAGGCTCCTTCCGACCAAAAATTGCGGGTGCAGGTAGATGTAATACTGCTTGAATTTATAGGATTCCTTGGCGCTGTCCTCCGCCTTTTTGCCCAGGCCCCAGAAGTCGTCGGGAAAGCTGCTGTAGGATAATTGCTCATTGAAAATGAATCGTTCACCCGGGAAGTAAATAGAACCATTTAAAGCCGCAACAAATTGCCGGCGGGTCGTATAAAGCGCTAATGCCTCTGCGTTAGAGGTGCGGGTGACGGTATCCCCCTTTTTTAAGTGGAAGGTGGACGCATTGGCGAGGCCGAAAGACCAGCCGGTCTCGATGGAACGGGCGATAATTGGCAGAATAAGAACATGCCGTATATTTGCGGGACTCTTGGCGGTGGCCGCGTTAGACTTGTCGAAAGTACCTCGTCCACCGCTTGAATCTAAAGATTGTCCTTTCGGACTGGCCTCCCAGGGTGGCCAATGGGGCAACTTCAGTTTATCGACAGGCACCGTTTTGAGACTGTCTTTTTGCGCATTTCCAGTGGCCGGGGACGCGAGAAGACACAAAAACCCAAGAAAATAGGGAATAAGGGGTAGTCTGAACTGGCGAAAAGACAATCTTTGTAGTATATTTATTGACGTTGATCGATTAAACTGAGGCAAATTAACATGGAAAATCTAATTTCCTTACATTTGATTTTTAATAAAGAATTCACAATTTGTTAAAATTCAATTAACCCTATTATTGGTAATGCTGAAACGGAAAGGGATGGCCCTTCCTTTTCTTAAATAAAGCTAGCATTTATGAAAAAATTCGAATGCCCCGATTTCGTTTTGGGAGAGAAAATAACGGAAGAGCAGTTCAACTATTTCGATAAGTATGGCGTCATTGTGTTCCGGAATTTTCTAAATTCGGAGACCGTTCAATTATTCATACGGGAGCTTAACAGGATCGAAAAGCAATGGCTGGACGAGGGCCGCGACAAGATTAACGGTATTCCCCTGAAGTTCGGCAAGGATCAGCACGGTAACAAGATGATCCAGCGGATGTGTTTCCTTTCTCTTCACAGCGAGCCGCTCCACGAAATGCTGCAGGATCCGCGTGTCCAGGCATTGGTGGGCCTGCTGTATCCTTACGAGGGCCGTATCAGCGAGAACGAGAAGGATGGCCTGATCCTGAATCATTACGTCCGGATGCCCGAAAGCAATTTCACGCAGATGGGCTGGCACACCGATAGCCCCCGGGATCTGTTCCTGGGCCAGAAGATCATGCCGATGCTGAACGTCGGTATCCACCTGGACGACACGCCGTTCGAGAATGGCGGTCTGCGCGTATTGCCGGGGACACACAAACAAGGTATGCTGCGGTTATTGTTCGGTAAAAAATATTTCATCGACAACAATCCCGACCGCCGCGAGATCGGTTTCGATCTCTATGCCGGCGACCTGACCGTGCACGACGGCCGTATCTGGCACCGGGCGCAGCAATCGCCGCTATATGGTGAAGCCAGCCGCCGCCGGGTCATGTATGTGCCGATCATCACCGGGAAATATATGCCGAAGGATGAAAAGAGCAGGACGCCTTTCTATCATCGGCTCGCCTCTAAAGTTCAAAACTAAAAACGAATTCGGCCGGCTCCATCGAGCCGGTCTTTTTTTTCTTCCCATCGCCCCGCAAAGCGGCATTCTTTAACTTTACAGCCATGGAATATGCACTCATCACGGGCGCCAGCAAAGGTATCGGCCGCGCCATCGCGCGCGAACTGGCGTCCCGGGGTTACAATATCCTGCTCGTCGCCCGTTCCGAAGACCTGCTGCAGCAATTGGCCGGAGAACTCACTTCGCGCAGCCGTGTTGCGGTGGACTGGCTCGCGGTCGATCTGTCGGTTCCCGAGGCGCCTTCGACCGTCTGCGACTGGTGCCACGCAAAAGGATATGCCGTCTCGATCCTCGTCAACAATGCGGGGTACGGCCTCAGCGGGCCCTTCGAACGCTACAGCCTGCAACAGCAGTGGAATATGATGCAGCTGAACATGATGACGCTTGTCGGCCTTACGCGTCTCTTCCTTTCCGACCTGCACAGTCGTCCAAAAGCTTATATTCTTAACGTCGCGAGCTCTGCTGCCTACCAGGCGGTGCCCAAACTGACCCTCTATGCCGCCACCAAATCCTTCGTCCTCGCCTTCAGCCGGGGGCTTCATCAGGAATTGCGCGATACCAATATTTCCGTCACGTGCGTCAGTCCCGGTGCGACCGACACCGATTTTCCCAATCGCGCGCAGCTCGGCGAAAAAGGCATGAAGGCCGCCGAAAAGTTCAACATGTCGCCGGAAACCGTCGCTGCCCACGCCGTCAAAGCAATGTTCTCGCGCAAACCCGAAGTGATCACCGGCTTCGTCAACAAACTCGGCGCCGCGATGGCCTGGCTCCTGCCCAAGACCATGGTCGAGCGCACCGCGATGAAGATCTACGAGTAGTCTTGCCCCGCCCGCCCGCGCCGCGCGCCCCCAGGCCAACACGCCGAAGCGGCGTGTCGCGCGCCCACAGGCACGGCGCGCATCGCAGGGCCCACCCCGTTCACGACTTTGGCGCGGACTCATACCGAAAGACAGCCCGCCCGCCCACCGTGCCGCAATTTCCGGCGCCGCAAAATTGTTTCGCCGTTTGTTTCGCAAATTTCCCTATATTTGCAGCCCTAAACGAATGGGCCCCAATCCATTCGCTTTAACCCGGCCCCGTAGCTCAACTGAATAGAGCATTTGACTACGGATCAAAAGGTTTCAGGTTTGAATCCTGACGGGGTCACGAAAAGGACCAGTTTCTAAAGAGCTGGTCCTTTTTATTTTAGCCCCTTCCCTGACAGTTATCAGACTTTCGGCTTTAACGGAAATTCAGCTGCTCTGCAATTATTTGCACAAAAATTGCACACAACATTGAAAGGAAAGTTAAAGAGCTTTTTAGTCAATCTAAGTTAAGCAATAAATAGCACTTAAATTTTTTGATTGGCTTAGTTTGAAAAAAAAACGAAAAATATCACTTACCTATAGGCAAGTGTATGAAATTTCATAAATTTGTAGTGCAGACCTTTAAAGGTGTTTGAATCGTTTTTAGCTTAACGGCTTTTTGGGCAGAAAGTCCTGCGGACTGCAGTCGAGAATTTTTGCCAGTTGGTTAAGATGTTTGATGTTATAATGCGAGGGATATTTCGGACTCTCTACTTTTCCAATAAATCCGACCGACATGCCCAGTTCGTTAGCTAGCTCTGCCTGAGAAATATTCTTCTCAAGTCTCTTTTCCTTTACCCTATTAATCACAAACATGTCAATCTTTGTCTTCATAAATCACCTATAGGCAAGTGCAAAGGTGAAATTAAATAGTAAATATGTCAATCACCCATAGGCAAGTCTTTTCTCGACGTATTAATCGTTTCGCTGTTCACCTGTTACGATTCTCTGAACCGGCCGGATTCGACCGGATCAATGACCGATCCGGCCAATTATAATAATTCGTCCTATCATGCCGCACAGGCGATGTTGAGTCCGACCTATCCGAACCTGTCTGGTTATTCCACGGTACTGCTGACGCGGACCTTTTATGATGGGTATTCTTCGATAAGCGCTGTCTCGGGTTTACCATCGGGCATGGCTACCGGTGTGACCGGGAATAGTGCGTTCGTTACGCAATACAATACCTATCCCGTCTATGCCGTGCAGCCCACCCCCTATAGCAATGCAACAGGCGCGGTTACGGGCATGATGAGCAAAGTGCTTGACACCAGCAATCGTTATTTGTATACGGAGACTTTTTACGATGACCATAGCCGGCCGATCCAGGTTCAGAAAGTGAATTATACGGGTGGAGTGGATACGGTGACCACGGAGTATGATTTTGCTGGAAAGCCTTTGCGAAGCCTACTGGGGCAATGGAAGCCCACCAATACGACCCAGCAACACCGGGTGGCGAGTCAGATGAACTACGATGCCGCGTTCCGGGTAATTACCACTAGGCAAAGCATCGACGTGGGTCCGTTGCAAACGCTGGATAGCATGCAGTATGATGAACTGGGGCGACTCAACGCAAAATTCCTCGGAAATAACCTCGATA
>DASZYU010000393.1:0-13807 GCA_035545215.1 Puia sp. | reverse complement strand
CGGATGATCTTCCTGTATGCCTTATACCCCGGTGTGCTGGAGATCATTCTGTATGTCGGGGCGATCTCGGCCTTACTGGCGGCCATCGTCGCCTGTACGCAAACGGATATCAAACGCGTCCTGGCTTATTCCACCATGTCGCAGATCGGGTACATGATGTTCTCCCTCGGCGCGGTCCGGCCCGGCAATGACCCCACCGCGTATACCGGGTCCATTTTCCACCTGTTCACGCACGCGTTTTTCAAAGCCCTCCTATTCCTTTGCGCCGGCGTTATCATCCACAGGGTGCACAGCAATGAAATGAAGGACATGGGCGGCCTTCGCAAGACAATGCCGCTGACCCATCTCTGCTTCCTCGTCGCCTGTCTGGCGATCGCCGGGATTCCGCCATTCTCCGGTTTTTTCAGCAAAGAGGAGATCCTGCTCGCCGCTTACCGGGCCGATAAATTCGTATATGCCATCGGGTTATTCACTTCGGGTCTGACCGCCTTTTACATGTTCCGCCTGTATTTCTCCGTGTTCTGGAACCGGCCGCAGCGGACGGAGCATTCGCATCCCATGCCGCTGGTGCAGTCGATACCGCTGGTGCTGCTGACGCTGGGGGCCGCTTTTGCCGGTTTTGTGCCCATTCCGGGGTTCCTCCTTTTATTCGGACAGACAGGGCCGGAGCATCCCAACCCGGCATTCTCCATCCCTCCGGTCACGATTGCCCTCATCGGCATCGGCATAGCTGCCTGGCTGTACAGCAGGCAAAGCGACCGGCCCTCGCGCGCGGCGGGAGCGCTTCGCGGTCTGTATACATTCGCCCGGCATAAGTTCTACATCGACGAGATCTATCTTTTCGTGACAAAAAAGATCATATTCAACGGGATCGGCCGGCCTGCCGCATGGATCGACCGGAAAATCGTGGACGGTTTGATGAATGGCCTGGCAAGCGTAACGGCGGCGACTTCGGCCGCCATAAAAGGTTTGCAATCGGGTAAAGTGCAGGACTATGCCTGGTTTTTCCTCATCGGTGTGGCTGGGATAGCCATATTCTTTATTTATATATACACATGAACCTCTCTTTATTCATAGTAGTGCCCATAGTGACCGCGCTGTTCGCGCTGCTGAGCCCGGGTCCTGCGGCCGTGCGGCGCATATCCCTTGCCGGCGTGACGGTCCAATTGCTGCTGTCACTTGCGCTGCTTGCCCTATACACGCATCAACGCGCCTCCGGAGACGCCTCTCCCATGCTGTTCCCCTACCGGCACGTCTGGTTTGCCGCCCTGCACATCGATTATCATGTCGGCGTCGACGGCATTTCCGTCGCGATGATCCTGCTGACTGCTTTCGTTATGCTGGCGGCGGTGCTGGTCTCCTGGCGAATCGCATCGATGCAAAAGGAATTCTTTGTATTGTTGCTCGTGCTGAGCGCGGGCGCATATGGGTTTTTCATCTCGCTCGACCTGTTTACACTTTTCTTTTTCCTCGAGATATCGGTCATCCCCAAGTTCCTCCTCATCGGCATCTGGGGCAGCGGCCGCAAGGAATATTCGGCTATGAAACTGGCCCTGATGCTCATGGGCGGGTCGGCACTGGTGTTGGTAGGCCTACTGGGTTTGTATTACCATAGCTCGACTCCGGCCGGGCACAGCTTCGAAGTGGCGGGGATCGCTGCCACGCATCTGTCCCTTGCCGTTCAGCGGACCTTCTTTCCCTTCCTGTTCGCGGGCTTCGGCATCTTTACCGCGCTCTTCCCGTTTCATACCTGGGTGCCGGATGGCCACTCTTCCGCGCCGACGGCCGGATCCATGTTCCTCGCCGGCATTTCGATGAAGCTGGGGGGCTACGGGTGCATCCGGATAGCGCTGCTCATGCCCGGGGCTGCTCGCGAGTATTCGCCGTATATCATTACGCTGGCGGTCATAGCGATCGTATACGGCGCACTGGCCACAATGATGCAGAAAGACCTGAAGTACATCAATGCCTATTCCTCCGTGAGCCATTGCGGGTTCATCCTGATGGGCATCGGCATGCTGACTTCGACGGCCATCCGCGGGGCCATCCTCCAGATGATCTCGCATGGACTCATGACCGCCCTGTTCTTCGCCGCGATCGGCATGATCTACGACCGTACGCACACCCGGGCCGTGGAAAAATTGGGAGGGCTGCTCAAAGTGATGCCCTTCATCTCCACCGTCTTCGTGATCGCGGGCCTCTGTTCGCTGGGTCTCCCCGGTCTCAGCGGATTCGCGGCGGAAGCCACCGTATTCATCGGGTCCTGGCAGCGGCCGGGAGCGTCCTACCATCTCGCGACGATACTGGCTTGCGCCTCCATTGTGATCACGGCGGTGTACATCCTTCGCGCGACGGGACAAGCGATCATGGGACCGCTGAAAGACCCCAACTACGGTATCCTTTCGGATGCGACCTGGAACGAACGGCTAGCCGCCATCGTCCTGGTTTCCGGCATCATAGCCATTGGCGTCGCACCCTTCTGGCTGAACGAACTCATCGTCAAATGAACGAACAGATAAACTTATGTGGACAGGCATGCTTCTTTCTTTGCGGCAGGAATTGGTGATCGTCATCATCATCTTCCTGTTGCTCTTCATCAAGGTCAGCGCCGGCGAAGTCAGGACCAAAACCCTGCTGGCCCTCGTCAATGTATTGCTGGCCGTCAATCTCGTACTGGGTTTTTTCCCGGCCGCGGATTCCGTCTTGTTCAACGGTATGTTCCACACCAATGCGATGATCGTCCTGGAAAAGAACATACTCAATCTCGGGACACTGATCGTTTCATTGATGGCCTACGACTGGCTGAAGGACCATCCTCAGGCGCCGGAATTCTACATGTTGCTCCTGGCTACGCTGACGGGCTTCTTCTTCATGATCTCATCGGGACATATGCTGCTGTTCTACCTGGGACTTGAGCTGTCCACGATCCCCCTGACAGCGCTTTCCAGCTTTGACCTCGAAAAACGCCATTCCTCCGAGGCGGGCATGAAATTCATCATATCCTCCGCCTTTTCATCGGCGCTGCTATTGTTCGGGATCTCGCTCCTCTACGGCGCAACCGGGACGCTCGGTTTCGATTCGCTTGCCCGACATCTCGATGGCAGCGCTTTCCAGCTGTTCGCCTTCATCCTGATCCTGTCCGGCTTTGCATTCAAGATATCGGTGGTCCCCTTCCATTTGTGGACAGCCGACGTATACGAAGGGTCGCCGGTTACCGTGACCGCCTACCTTTCCGTCATCTCCAAGGGCGCCGTATTCTTTATATTCGTCCAGACTTTATACACCGCATTCCGGCCGATGGCGGACAGCTGGTACCGCATAGTGGTCGTCCTGTCGGTCCTGACGATGCTCACCGGAAACCTGTTTGCATTGCGGCAAAACAAGTTCAAACGATTGCTGGCATTCTCTTCCGTCGCACAATCGGGCTTTATACTTGCCGGTATCACCGGCAGCAGCCGGTCGGGCGACGCATCCGTCATCTATTTCATCCTCATCTACGTTTTTTCGAACCTCGGCGCATTCGGCGTCGTTTCGCTCGTCAGTGCCGCTACAGGAAAAGAAGACATCGACGACTATAAGGGATTCCATAAGACCAACCCCCTGCTCGCCTGGGTGATGGCGATCTCGCTGTTCTCGCTGGCGGGAATACCGCCAACCGCCGGTTTTTTCGGCAAATTCTTTTTGCTCATGGCAGGGGCGGGGAAAGGCAACTACGTCTTCATCGTTATCGCAGCGCTGAACATGGTCATTTCCCTGTACTACTATCTCCGGGTGATAAAAGTTATCTTTATGGAAACACAACCGCAGCCGCTGCCCAAACTGAAGATACACCTGATGCCGAATATAGCCTTCATCGTTTGTCTGACAGGCATCCTGGTGACGGGGCTGGTGGGATGGGTCTATGATTACATTTATTCATTGAGCATAGGAGGTTAATCCGATATGGCTATCAATCAAAATCATCTGTTTGAAGACCTGAATGGCGTCAAATGCGCTATCGTCGAAAAGAACGTGCCGCCGGGCCGCGTGGATTTTCTGCGCGGTATCCTCGAATACAACCGCTATACGGTGATAGTCGTCCCCAGTCCGCCGCCAAAGACCGCGCCCGCGCCGCCTTCGTCCTCCGCAACCCCGCCGCCTCCGTCCTCCGCAACTCCGCCGCCAACCGCAGCTCCCTCTGCCGCGCCGCCTCCGTCCTCCGCAACCCCGCCGCCAACCGCAGCTCCCTCTGCCGCACCCGCCCCGCCGCCTGCAGCAACGTTTACGGTCGGCGTGACCGACGTCACCTTCAACCCCGTGAACGCCATCTTCGGACGTCTGCTCCATACACCGGACGGCCATGTCGTCACGCTGGCATACTGGCAGCAGAAAGAGAAGCAATCGAACGACGCTATACCTTACTTTTACTGAATGATGAAACGATCAGTTGCCGATAATCCGCAATCGATGGCCGCGCGCGTGGCCGACAGGCTGGAAGAATGTTTACGATCCATCCCGCAGCCCCTCTTTTGCCCCGCGTCCGGTGATACGCCCGCGGCGCTGTATGCCGAACTCGTGCGAAGGACAGCGGCCCATACGCTCGATACCAGCGGCTGGTATTTTGTTGGTCTCGATGAATGGGTGGGTATGAACGGCGCCGACGAAGGGTCCTGTCGCTACTACATCGACAAAGGGCTGTTTCAGCCCTTGCAGGTAAGCGACGAGCGGATCTGCTTTTTCGATGGACGCGCCGCAGATCTCCAAAAAGAATGCGACCGGGTGGAGCGTTTCATCAGCAATCGGGGGCGCATCGATGTCGCGATCCTTGGCATTGGTCCGAACGGCCACGTCGCGATGAATGAACCCGGTGCCGACCCATCCGGCCGTTCGCATGTGTCGATCCTCCATCCCGCTACCCGGGCGACGGGTCAAAAATATTTCAGGTCCAATGTGCCGCTCGAACGCGGGATCACCCTGGGCTTGGGAACACTGCTGGATGCGCACTACCTTTTCTTGCTGGCGACCGGCGAACACAAGGCCGCCATTGTCACATCGGCGCTGGAAGGACCGGTGACCAGCGAGGTCCCTGCCAGCTTGTTACGGAACCATCCGAACCTGGAGGTATGGCTCGACGCCGGTGCCGCCAGTTTGTTGAATGCATAAACGAGCACTCCATGCCATATTCCATTGGGATCGATGTGGGGGCGACCTACATTAAATATGGGCTGGTCGGCCGGGACGGCCGGATTCTGTATGAATCCATCCGCAATACGCGGCATCCCGGCGTCTCACTGATGGATGCAATCTGCGAAACGATCAGGGAAATACGACAGAAGGCCGGGGGCCGTTCGATCCGTGGGATAGGGCTGGGCGTTCCGGGTATGGTGGACGGTCACCGCGTCATCGGCTGCGCCGGCAATCTGCCGGAAATGGAAGGCGTCTCTCCCGGACCCATACTGGCGGAATCCTTCCGTACAAAGATCATGGTGGAAAACGATGCGAACCTGATGGGATTGGCAGAGGCAAGATGGGGGGCGGCCCGGAATGCGCAGGATGTTGTATTTCTTACGATCGGCACGGGCATCGGCGGAGCGCTGATCCTGGACGGGCGATTGTGCACGGGTTATCGCAACAGGGGTACCGAGCTCGGGCATATTCATGTGGCAGGCGGCAATCGGCTGTGTACCTGCGGCGCCGTTGGCTGCCTGGAAGCACAGGCTTCGGTGCAGGCGCTCGTCGAAGATTATAAGGGACTCCTTCCGCACGCCGGCGATGCCGTCGACGGGAAACTGATCGTTTCGAGGTACCTGGAGGGCCAGCCGGCCGCGATGACCGCCATGAATCGCCATTTCAATTACCTCGCCTCCGGTATCGCAAGCCTCGTCAACATCTTTGCGCCACAAAAATTGATCATTGGCGGAGGCATCTCCGAGGCAGGCGATTTTTATGTAGATCGCATCCGCGAAAAAGCGATGGCGCTCGCTATGAAAGAAACCTCCGAGTTCACCACCATCGAGCCGGCAACGCTCGGCAACAAAGCCGGTTTTCTCGGCGCCGCGGCGCTGGTTTTCGAAGACCCCGCTTTCAAAAAAGGATGAACGGGCCGAAACACCAACGTAGCATTCGCTCATAATCCTTTTCGGATTTATAAAACCGGGATGTCGCTGTCGGGCCGAGAACTCCGCCGCGGACGCAAAAAAATAAACCCCTGTAGAAACAGGGGTCGTAACCAAAACTAACTGCTTATGAGAAAATTGACTGCTTTATGTGATACAAAGATACGACGCCGCGACAGGCGCCGGTGCTTTTTAACTGTTAAAATCACAACAATAAAACGTTAAAAGGACGGGTTTCGCACAGCCGGGTGCAGATATAGGTGCGGGATGACACAGATCCGCCTATTCGCCTGGTTTTGAATGGCTTGAGGCTTTCCAGAAAGCGTCAGGAAAGGCGTCGGGTAAATGGGGATTTTTGTTCAGCTGGTGACCGATCCCCGCCAGTCGATCTTCAGACAGCTCTTTTTCCAGGTAGGGGAACAGTTCGCGTTCTTCGAAACGGATATGATTGTCCACAGCGTCGGCAAGCAGCTGCAGCAGGGAGTAGGCTTCACCGGGCGGTCCGCTCAGCAGCGATTGGACCAGGGCACCCATCTCGCGGTGTTCACGCAGGGCCCTGGCGATCTTCTCGTCGTCGGGGTCGACGAACAGGATTTCTTCTTCCAGCCGGAAGTGAGGCAGCAGATGGTCTTGCCAAAAATAGCGGACATAACCGAGTATGCGCTCCGGATCCGTGCCGTTCTTCACACCCTGTCTCAGCTTCCAGCAGAAAAGCAAGCCGTCATGATGATCATGCGACAGCGATACGATATGTTTGTTTCGTTTCATATGCTCTGTCTTCCGATTGTTCCCCGTCGCGGCCGGTCCCGTTTCATACGCTCTGTCTTCCGATGGTTACCCGTCGCCGCCGGTCCCCCGAACAGCCCCCGGCGCCCGCCTCGCGTGCGCGCACCTCGCCCGGCCCTCACCCGCATTACAGCAAGACCGGCAAATAAGCTGCCGCAAGGACCAGGTTGATCGCAATGCTTGCCGCGAATGCGCCCATCACCCAACGCATACGGGCCTGCGCAAAAGCAAGACTGTCGGCCATAAAGGCCAGGAAGATTCCAAAGGTATAGATGAAGGGATTGGCTCCGGCCGCACCCAGGATGAGGATCATTGCTCCGGCTGCGGTGACTTGCAAAAGGATACCCGTTGCCGCGAATTCTTCCAGCATCATGGTTTTGTATTGCAATTGCCGGCAGACGATCTCGGTCACACGGAGATGGAAGGCATGGTTTTCTTTCAACAGCTGGAAGAAATGCTCTCCCGTGATCACATACAGTTCGCAGGACGTGTTCGCCACAGCGGCGGAAGGGTAGACCTGGTGATTGACGAGGGCGGCGATTCCGAAACACTCTCCGGCTGTATACAGTCCCTGTACGAATTCCTTGCCCTCGCTGTTGCTGTCCACGATGACGACCTCGCCTTCCCTGATCTCATAGAAATAACGCGCATGCGCATCCTGCCGGTAGATGATGTCCCCTTTCTGAAAACTTTTGACAGGGACGGCTCCTTCGATGAAATCCTTGAGCAGCATTGCCGAATCTACGTATTTTTAATACATGAAAAACAGCATAACCCCATTGTTGTTCGCTCTGGTGCTGGCGGCGTGCAACCAGGGCCACCCTTCGCCCCGGCTAAACGGCACCTGGCGCCTATTGTCCGGGACGAGCATTGCCAAAGGCGACACGACGGTCACCGACTACACCAAAGATCAAAACATGATCAAGATCATCAATGACACCCATTTTGCATTCCTGAAACACCGGGTGAACGAGCCCAAAGACTCGTCCAACCAGTTCGATGCCGGCGGGGGCAGCTACACCCTGGATGGCGATCAATATACCGAGCACCTCGACTACTATGCCGATAAGAATTGGGAAGGCAAGCCATTCACTTTTACCGTTACGGTCAGAGGTGACACGCTGGTCCAAAAAGGCGTCGAAAGGGTGGAAAGCGAAGGGGTGGACCATATCATCATCGAGAAATACCTTCGGCTCAAATAGTCGCAGGCCGCTGTGCTTTTTCCGCGATTTTTAACTATTTTTGCCACCCGTTTGACGCCGGGACGGTCAGGAGGCTTAGCCCCATGGCGGGAAGAAAGCCCACCGGATCCCCCTCGCGCACAGACAAGCCGGCGAGATAGCTCAGATGGTTAGAGCGTCGGATTCATAACCCGGAGGTCTCGGGTTCAACTCCCGATCTCGCTACTGAATGGCCCCATTATTGGGGCCATCTTATTTCAATCCGGCAGAATTCATAAATTCGGTTCCATTTCGTTATGTTTTCGATGAACCGACCTCTTATCCGCCTGGCGATCTGTCCAGCCCTTTTCCTGTTCTTCCTATGCCAAAGGATTCAGGGACAGAATCTTGTGCCCAATCCCTCGTTTGAGGATGTCAACACCTGTCTCGAGTTCGATCAACCCTGCAGCCCCTCCGCCTGGTTCTACCTGAGCCGGAAATTCACGACCGGCTATTTTCCCCGCTATCCTTCGGCGACCGGCAGCCGGCATTTGCAGATCGTCGCAGCCAGCCGCGAATCGGTCAACCGCCAGTATTGGGAAACCATGCTGCTTTGTCCTTTGCAAGCGGGGGAGCGATATGTCGTCAGCCTGAAGGTTGCCAGTCCGGGCAGCAGAACGCAGCTAAGCACAACCTGCCCAAACCTGCGCGATATCGGGTTTTGGTTCACCGGCCGGTTCGTTTTCGTGCAAGGCGACTCTATCCTCCAACCCCGCAGCTATCTTTCTTTTCCCGGGGCGACCGTCAAAGACCTGAAGGACGGCTGGTTCGAGGTCCGGAAAGAGTTCGTGCCCACTTCCAATGCATCCATCCTGGTCGTCGGAAATTTTTCGCGGATGGAAAACACCGATATCATGGACCAGCGGAATGCTGCCGCACCAACGATCGATGTCCTGGTTGACGATATCTCGATTACCCGGATCAAAGGCGGTGCCTGCGAAGGCTATCAGAAAATAAAGGACTCGCTGTATTCGCTTCTCAGACGGCACTCCGATCCCCAACCCGGGGATCCGGGCCTCGCTGACGTCACACCCCGGCGGCAAAAGACCGACCCATCCGATAGCAACTGGCATCCGGGCTATGGCCCGATCAAAGACCCGCTCTTTGGACCCGAACCGCGCCGCAGGGTTGATACGCCAAAATCGAATCCCGCTCCACCGCTTCCTCGGCCGCTTCCTCCGGCGACTGACACGATCATTATACACAACATTCAGTTCGACTTCGACAAATACCTGGTGCAGGATCCCGACACCGTAGAACAATACCGCCGTTTGCTGACGAGGCCGGGGATTAAGAAGATACAGGTAGTGGGGTTTACGGATGACGCGGGATCGGAAGCCTATAACCTCGATCTTTCTCAAAAAAGAGCGCGCGAGGTCGCACGCGTCCTTTCCTCGAGATTCAACATCGATCCTTCGCTACTGCAGGTCGAAGGCCGGGGCATCTCCCGACAGTATCCGACAAAGTACCTCAACAGGCGGGTCGAAATTTATATTTTTCACTGACCGGCGCTCAGGCCTGCATTTTTCTTAGATAATTAAAACTGTGCGTCACATTCTCCAGCGGCTGCGGCGCGCCGTCCTGCTCCACAAAAAAGTATTTCATCCCTGATTCCTTCGAATTGTCGAAGATCCGTTTGAAATCGACGATGCCGCTGCCTACCTCTGCAGGTTGCTTGTTCACCTTGTCCAGGTCTTTCACGTGCCACAACGGGTATCGCCCGGGATGCAGTTTGAAAAGTTCGACCGGATCCTGTTTGGCCTTCGTCGCCCAGGCCAGGTCCAGTTCCATTTTTACGAGGTCTTTATCGGTATTGTTCAGTATATAGTCAAACGGACGATGGCCCTCCACTTCATCGAATTCGGTAGTGTGGTTATGATACGCGAACTGGACGCCGTTTTTCTTGCAGGCTTCGCCCGCCTTGCTGAAAACCTCTACGGCGGTTTTGATCTCATCCAGCGTATGCACCGGGATGCTCGAGCAAACCAGGTAACTGAGACCTCCTTGCGCTGCCTGGTCCGCCAACTGCTGAAAATTGTCCTTCAGGTTGGGGTTTTTCCCCATGTTTTTTATCTGGCCTGCCATCTTTTGGATCCGCACGGAATCATCGTGGGTCCTGGCCATCCGCATCACCTGCGCCATCGTGAAGGGCGCTCCAGGAACGTGTGCCGAACGCCAATGCATTCCGGCTGCTTTGACCATCGCGGAAAATTCCTTTGGTGTGAATCCATAAAAATTCCCTTTTTGCGATCCGGCGCTTTCGACCTCCTTGTACCCGATGGCAGCCAGTTTTTCCAGCGTTCCCTTCGGATCGGAGATCATTAAATTGCCCAGCGTATACAGTTGCAGACCGATAGGTCGGTTTGCCGGCTTTTCGAAAAGCGATCGGGCATTGCCCAGATGCGGGAACAAGAGACCGGCTACACCTAACCGGCCGGTTTGCTGCAGAAATTTTCGGCGGTTGATCATGGCAAGACGTTTCTACTAATGTAGCTTATTTTGGTCGCAGGTCGCAAACAAAAAAAGGCCCTCCGTGGAAACAGAAGGCCGTCTAACGATTGCTTGCCATATGAAAATTCGTAGTCGTCAGTGTTGAGGGCACAAATTTAAGCGCGTTTCGACCACACCGGCCATCATCGATAATATTAAAATGTTAAAACTGCGCCGAATTGTGAATGCAAGATCGGCTTCTTTATGGAAAAAACGAAATTATGTCGTTAAAAATAAGTATCTATTTTTTACTAATATTAATTTTGAGGACTTATTAGCCTTTTTTTGCCCGCTTCCATGCGGTAGTTTCCATTTTTGGTTAAGCCTGCAATAAAATAATAGTTTTTTTTAATTTGTTTTCCCGGGATATTCCTTCAACGCCTTTTCCAGGCAATCCATCGCGCGCGAAAGATCCTTCGTATTTAGCACGTATGCCAGCCTCACTTCTTTTTTTCCCAGGCCCCTGGTGCCATAAAACCCGCCGGCAGGGGCCAGCATGACGGTTTGATTCTGATAAGAGAAGTATTCGAGCAGCCATTGGCAAAACACGTCGGTGTCGTCCACCGGAAGACTCGCCATCGCATAAAACGCGCCGCCCGGATTCGGACAACAGACGCCGGGCATTTTGTTCAGCCGGCTGACGAGCACGTCCCTGCGCTGAAGATACTCCACTCTCGTCGCATCGAAATAATCTGCCGGAAGGTCCGTAGCCGCCTCTCCCAATATCTGCGCGAAAGAAGGCGGGCTCAGCCGTGCCTGTGCGAATTTCATGACGGAGTCGAGGACGGCCTGGTTGCGCGTGACCAGCGCCCCGATGCGGCCGCCGCAGGCGCTATAGCGTTTGGAAATGGTATCCATCATAAGGACGTTTTCTTCGGCGCCCTTCAGGTTCATTGCGCTGGTATGCACCCCGCTGTAACAGAAGTCGCGGTAAGCTTCATCCGAGAACAAATAAAGCCCGTGCCGGACGACGATAGCGCTTAGCGTTTCCATTTCTTCACGGCTGTACAGGTATCCGGTCGGGTTATTCGGGTTGCAGATGACGATTGCCCTGGTACGCGGTGTGATCAGTTGCTCGAAAGCCGATGCGGGCGGAAGGGCAAATCCGTTTCCGATGGAAGAGGTCAGCGGCTTCACCACGACGCCAGCCTCGATGGCAAACCCGTTGTAATTGGCATAGAACGGTTCGGGTATGATCACCTCGTCGCCTGCATCCAGGCAGCTCATGAACCCGAACAGGATCGCCTCCGAACCACCGGTCGTAATGATGATCTGCTGGTAGTCCACATCGATCCCGGCCCGGTGATAATAGGCCGCCAGTTTGCGCCGGTAACTTTCATTGCCCGCGCTGTGACTGTATTCGAGGACCTTGAAGTCGAAATTCCGGACCGCATCGAGCGCCATTTTCGGCGTTTCGATGTCCGGCTGCCCGATATTGAGATGAAATACCTTGATGCCTTTCTTCTTTGCCGCCTCGGCGAAAGGGACGAGCTTTCGGATCGGCGAGGCCGGCATTTGTTGTCCGCGTTGACTGATGGTTAACATTGCGCAAAAATAAACAAAACGGACCACAGGTCCGTTGCCCGACGGGCCATCATTAGACTTTTGTGCCGAGGGCTTACATTTCGCAAAAGCCCGCAGGCACCAAAAAAAAACCGTCATCGACGGTTTTCAAATTCGTTGAGCTCAACTGCCGTTAACGGCCCGACTTGCCCTTCGACGCTTCGTATTTCGCATAGGCGTCGGGCGTAAGCACTTCACCCGTGATCTTCAGTTGCAACGGTTCGTCGACTCCTGCCACCTTGATGGTGATATTTTTGTTGAAGGTTCCGACAGCGGCCGCATTGTATTCGGCGGTTATCTTGTCATCCTTGCCTTTTTGAATCGCGCCTTCCGGCTTGAACGGCGTCGTGCAACCGCAGGACGGAACGGCTGACTCGATGATCACCGGGGAATTGCTGATATTGGTGAAGACAAAATCGTGCTTGACAGGAGTGCCTTGCTTGATCTTTCCGAAGTCATAGGCCAACTCCTTGAACTTTATTACGTCTTCCGCCTTTTTCGCCTGTGCGAATACAGTGGCCGAAAGGATAACGGCAGTGGCAAATAGGAATACTCTCTTCATTGTTGGTCAATTTATTTGTTTTAGTAATTGCACGGAAGCATTTTCCGGCGCCGAGGATGCCGGCGCTTTATAGACCTCGCCGGTTATCGTGAGGGTCTTCGTCTGGCTGGTATTGTAAACGATCGTAACGGTCTTGGTGAAAGGACCTTCGCTGTACGCGTTATAGCCGACCAGGATGCTGGCAGTTGCGCCGGCCGCGATCGGATCACGGCTCCATACGGGCGTCGTACAGCCGCACGATGCCTGTACATTATCCAGCCGTAGCGGCACGGGTCCGTTGTTCACGATCTCGAAGGTATAGGTCGCGGGTCGGCCCTGCGGGATCTTTCCAAAATTGTGTAGGTTCTCCTTCAATTGAAGCACGTCTGCGGGACGGGGGAGGGCCGTTCCGCCCGGGTTGACCGACAATCGGGAAGGGGTCGCTTCTCCCGAACTGGCCGTCTGTGCCTGCGTACAATACACGGTGCCAAAAAGAAAGACGGCAATTGCTATTTTTTTCATAGTTTGGCGTTAGCCCATAAAATTACGCATTGGCCGTCAGCTTTACCAATAATTCGCCGCTAATTTTATTTTTTTAACAATCAATCGGATACGGGTAATTTTGCGCTGATTGCCGTCCGCTTTTTAACCGGAATTAATTATAGATCCGATGGAAAATTTGGTGCACAGCGAAGTCCTCGATCCCGAAAAGCTCTCCTTCGACAAGTTCAGGGCTGAAGTATTGAACGATTACCGGTTGGCCTGTGAAAGCCGGGAAGCCAGCCTGCTGGGCAGGAAAGAGGTCCTGACCGGGAAAGCGAAATTCGGCATCTTCGGAGACGGTAAAGAAGTCCCGCAGGTGGCCATGGCCAAGTTCTTTAAACCGGGCGATTTTTACGCCGGCTATTATCGCGACCAGACCTTCGCTTTCGCCACGGGCGCCGCTACAATAGAAGAATTCTTCTCACAACTGTACGCCGACCCCGATCCACGACACGACCCGCACAGCGCGGGTCGGCAGATGAATTCCCATTTCGCCTCCGCTTTTGTCGATACCGATGGATCGCCATTGGATCTCGTCAACCGGAAGAACTTGACGGCCGGTCTGGCCC
>DASZYU010000392.1:0-5560 GCA_035545215.1 Puia sp. | reverse complement strand
CGCAAGCCGCGGCGGTTAAAAAAGGGGAGAAATTGGATAAAATCCAGCCAACCCTTACCCAAAAACCACCGTTTTTTGTAAGCGTCCACTCATTTTTAACTTATTATCATGCTGCACCCAAAATTAGTATGGCCGGTCGATAAAGGCTATTATTGGACGAATGCTACGCAGTCAAACAGTTAAGTTTGCAGGCCGGTTTGAACACTTCTGCTCACCCTGACCTGATACCATTCAATAAAATCTGATGTTATGACAGAGCGCAAAACAAGTTCGACCAACTACCGCAACCAGTCCTTTCTGGAGGAGAAATGCAGCTTGAACGAATTGCTCGACCTCGTCAGCAAAAGGTGGTTCAGCGACGTGCTATTCTGTATCGAGGAAGGCAACAACCGCTTTAAACTGATCAAGGACGACCTCAAGTTTATCAGCGACACCATCCTCTCCGACCGGCTCAAGCTGCTGGAAAGATACGGCCTGATCACCCGCACCGATTTCGACGAGATCCCTCCGAAAGTCGAATATTCCCTCACGGAAAAGGGCGAAGAACTGTCCGCCCTGCTGGGAAAGATGTGCGAGTTCAGCGACATTCTCCTGGCCGGCATCCGGCCGTAAAGCACGAAACAGGACCGAAAGCTGAAAAAGACCCCCTCTGCGTGCGGGCCTGGCGCTAAACCCGCAGGAATATCTTTTTGCGGTACAGGATGTACAGGAATACCCATTTCACCCCCAGGAAGCAAAAGACCATGACAAACGCGTTCCAGGGATTGCCGATCAGTTGTTCCAGCCAGCGGAAGAATCCGTCCGTCATGTAATGCCATTGGATAAAATGCGGCGAAAGGTAGATCAGGATGGAGTTCATCCCGATGACCGAGAAAAAGAAAGCCCATTTCTTCCACCCGCGGACGTCGATGATATAATAAAACGTCGCCAGCAGAAGCAGGCTGATCCCGCCGCAATTGAGCACGAATGAGCTCGTCCAGAGATTTTTGTTGACCGGAAAGACGATGTTCCAGGTCCAGGCCAGCACCAGGGCGATCACCCCGCCGAGCGCCATACGGCCTGCTTTCGCCGCCGGGGGCAACGGACTGTATTTCAACAGCGTGCCCGTCAGTATTCCAAGCAAGGCCGTGCCGATGGCCGGTATGGTGGACATCAGGCCCTCGGGATCGTGGATGCCGAGGTACAGTTTGCCCGGCAGGACGGTCCTGTCGACATACGAGGCGAAATTGCCCTGCATCGTCAGGTCCCCGCGGGGGAAACCGGGCGCCGAGGTGAAGGTTAACAGCAACCAATAGCCGATCAGCAACGAGGCGAGCCAGATAATCTGCCCGCGCTGTTTGGTATAGAGATAAATGATGTTGGCGAACATATAAGCCAGACCGATCCTGCCCAATACGCTTCCGAAACGTATTTCCGATAGCGGATGAAGCCGCAGTCCATTGTTGTAAATGATGCCCAACAGGACGAGGATCAGACCGCGGCGGATGACGCGGGTCAGCAGTTTCTTCCGCGGGGCGCCCATCTCGCGCGCCTTTCCCACGGAGAACGGCGTCGCCACGCCGGCGATAAAGAGGAACAGCGGAAAGATGAGGTCGTACGCGTGAAAGCCGTTCCATGCAGGGTGCTCGAACTGATCGGACAACGTTTTCCAAAAAGGAGAGCCAGTGATCCTGGCAAGCGTGTGGAAGATCTCTTCCCCGCCCGCGATCCATAACATGTCGAACCCGCGCAGGGCATCCAGCGAATACAATCGTTGTGAAGAGGTCAATTGGTTCATGGCGCCATGAATATAGGAAAATTATTTCCTACATTTATAGCTATGCAGCGAAAAGAGTTTCTTTCGAAGACCGTTCTGGCCGGCGCCGCTATGGTCTCTCCACCGCTGGTCGCCCGAACGATCGCCTCGAACGGCTCCGACGGAGCGCCCTTCCATCTCAATTATGGCATTCACGACGGCCTGTTCCGTAATCTCGCCGGACCCTCTTTCACCGACCAGATCCGTTTTGCGCATACGCAGGGATTCCGCGCGATCGAGGACAATGGCATGATGGACCGCCCGGCCGATGAGCAGGCCCGCATCGGTGATGTGTTGCGCCGGCTGGGCATGACCATGGGCGTCTTCGTGCTCAACTTCGACCATTGGCCGGTCAGTACCTCGCTTTGCTCGGGCGATCCCGTTTGGCTCGACAAATTCCTCCACGCCTGCCGCGAGGCCATTGGCGTGGCCGCCCGATGCAACGGTAAATGGATCACCGTGGTCCCCGGCAACTACGACCGCCGGCTCGCCATGGGCTACCAGACCACTCATGTCATCCATGCGCTGCGCAAAGCCAGCGAGATCCTCGAGCCGCACGGGCTCATCATGGTCCTCGAGGCGTTGAGCGATACCCCCGAGCTTTTCCTTCGCCATCCCGACCAAACCGTGATGATCTGCGAGGCTGTGAACAGTCCATCCTGCAAATACCTGTTCGACATGTACCACATGCAGCGCAATGAAGGTGACCTCATTCCAAATATCGACCGTGCATGGGACCATATCGCCTATTTCCAGATCGGTGATAACCCCGGCCGCAAGGAACCGGGAACGGGCGAGATGAACTATTGCAACATCTTCAAACACATCCACGCCAAGGGGTATACCGGCGTTCTGGGGATGGAGCATGGCATGGCGGGAACAGGCGCCGAAGGCGAAAAAGCACTGATCAAAGCCTACCGCAATGCGGACGATTTCCTGTAAATCCTGACCGTCCGCAAAACCGACTGGCCAAAGATGTACAGTCTGCTCTCCGACAAACACCGGGAGACCGCCTTTCCATTGACCTTGCGGGACGCTTTAGCACTGGGCGTCAGCGCGAGCGATAACGTCGCCTGCGATCTGCTTTTCCGGCTCGGCGGTGGTCCCCGTGCCGTCAGCCGTACGACACTGCCCGCTAAAAAATAATTTGCACATTCCGAAATTTCAATGCATCTTAGTGTACTATTTCACTAGTACACGTTATGGTAAGCATTCAGGATCTCCACTTCTCCTATGGCCGGCGAAAGGTGTTCACGGGTTTGAACCTGGAACTAAAAGCCGGTACCATTTATGGCCTGTTGGGGCGCAACGGCACGGGGAAATCGACGCTGCTTCGCAATATCGGCGGCTTTCTCTTCCCGCAGCAAGGCAGCATTTCCGCGCTGGGTTTCCGCCCCGGCAAACGACAGCCGTCGTTCCTCGAAAGAGTGTTCCTGCTCCCGGAAGATTTTCAGCTGCCGGCGATCGGCTTGGGCGCGTGGGTGACACATCTCGCCCCATTTTATTCGTTGTTCGACCGCAACCGCTTTGACAGCTGTATCGCCGAATTTGGGGTGCCCGCCACTGCCGGTTTAAACGAGATGAGCTACGGACAGCAAAAAAAGGTGCTCATCAGCTTTGCATTGGCAACGAATGCCCCGCTGTTGCTCCTCGACGAGCCGACCAACGGTCTCGATATCGTCAGTAAAAGCCAGTTCCGCAAACTGATCGCGGGCACGATCGACGAGCACCGGTCCATCGTGATCAGTACGCACCAGGTGAAAGACCTCGAACAGCTGATCGATCGAATCACGGTCATCGATGAAGGCCGTATCATTTTTGATCAGGACCTCGACGCCATCGGGTCCAAATTGCTCTTCAAATTCTCTTTCGACCCGGAAGAAGCGGCAGCCGCGCTATACCGGGAAGCATCACTGAAAGGGAACGCGCTGATTCTCCGCAACACGCAGCTGGAAGACAGCCGACCCGATCTGGAAATGCTCTACAAGGCCATCAATCTCGATCCGAACACTTTTAAAAGCCTCTTTCATCCATGAAATCAAGATCCGAGTCTTTCCATTGGTCAAGATTTTGCCTGCTGGTCTCCAAACACTGGATCGAGAACCGCAAGCGTTACCTGCTCTCGCTCCTGGGTTTCGCCGGCTTGCTGATGGTCTGGTTCTCCTTCGTGCTGCTGATGGACAAACTCAACCCGATGAACATTATTTATCAGTATGTCACCTATTTCCTCGGACTTTATATCACGGGCAGCCTGTATGCCAGCACCGTTTTCGCAGAGCTGGGTTCGAAAAGCGACGGCACCGGCTTCCTGGCGCTTCCCGCTTCGCAGCTGGAAAAACTGCTCTGCGCCCTCCTGTTCGGCATTCTGCTTTTCTTCATCGTCTACACCCTCGTCTTTTACGCGGTGAATATCCCGATGGTCCGCCTCAGCAACAGGCTGATCGAACGCATGCCGCGGAACTGGCCGAACACGACCATCCGAGTACCCGCCAATCATGTCTACAATGTCTTTGTCGGAGATTTCGGCCCGCCGGTGGAAAAGCAGATGCACCTGTTCCTCCTTCTTTTTTTCAGCGTCCAGTCCGCCTTCCTGCTGGGTTCGGTATACTTCCCCCGCCATTCTTTCATCAAGGTGGTGGTTGTGCTTGCCATCGTCTTCCTGACCATCATGGCGGTTCAGTCCGATGTCGTCCGTCTGCTGCTTCCGTCCGGATGGGAGAATGGCTGGACGGGCTGGTTTACCAAAGAAGGCAACGGAGACCTCGAAAAAGTGGTCGAGCTGCCGGGCTCGGGCGAAAAAGTCGTCATCTTCCTCGTGCAATATGTCCCGCCGGTCCTGCTTTGGATTGTCACCTGGTTCCGGCTAAAAGAAAAACAAGTATAGGGTATAAGCACCGACTATGCAGTTCAGAGAATCACAACCCATATACCTGCAGATCGCCGACTTTGTGTGCGAGAAGATCCTGTTGAAGGAATGGGCGGCCGGCGAACGGATCCCCTCGGTCCGCGAACTGGCGGTCCAACTGGAGGTGAATCCCAATACCGTGATGCGCACCTACGAATTCCTGCAACAGGAATCGATCCTGTTCAATCAAAGAGGCATCGGTCTGTTTACGGCTGCCGACGCCGTCGCACAGGCCACCCGTTACCGGAAGACACAATTCATCGAAAAGGACCTGCCAAACGTATTTCGCAACCTTTTCCTGTTGGGCATGGACCCGGCCGAACTGAACCCACGCTACCAGCAATTCAAAAAACAAATGAAACATCTATAATGAGACGACTGAAAACAAGCGACAGGTTATTGGCGGCCATGGTCATCGGCTCGGTCGTCCTCGTCTGCTGTATCCAACTGGCGCTTTATGCGCAATTCCGCCGTGGGCACATCGTCACCTGGAAACAATTGCAGCAAAGAAGATTCGTTCAGTTCCATCCGCGCAAGCCTGCCGTTGTTTCCCTGACCGGAACGGTGTGGGTGAACATCTTCCCTTCCGACTCCTTCTATGTCGAGTTACCGAAAACGCAAAGCCCCGTCGAAAAACCCTGGATGACGGGACAGACCGGCCCCGAAGAAAGCATACCCATGCCGGGCTTCACCGAGACGGCCGATACCCTGCTCGTCACCGGCGGCTTTGCCGCTACCCTTCACCGGCCCTATGTCGACCTTTCCTATCGCAACCATATTCCCGTGGTCAATATCTATGGTTCGGGTTTCGACGAGATCCGGCTGCTGAACGGTCAACTGGTCCTCAACGGCTCGCCCAC
>DASZYU010000391.1:0-24245 GCA_035545215.1 Puia sp. | reverse complement strand
CGGATCGGAGGGATCGATGCGACCGAGCGCCAGCAGATCGTCGATCGGGATGTTGAGCCTTTGCCGCGCATAGGGGCCGAGATGTTTTGTGATGAGGGCAGGATCAAACCGGTCGAAGCCCGCGGCAACAGCGGTATGAGTTGTGAAGAGATTGCCGGCGCGCGTGACGGCGAGCGCCGTTTCGAAATCCGAACCCGTTGCTTCCATGTAGTCGTGGGCGCGTTCGAGGACGGCGAAGGCGGCGTGTCCTTCGTTCAAATGGCACACGTCGGGCGATATGCCCAATTGGGAGAATATTCTCCAACCTCCGATGCCGAGTACGATCTCCTGCATAATGCGCATTTCGGAACCTCCTCCATAGACCTCGCTGGTGATCTCGCGGCGGTCGGGCGGGTTGGCGGGGTCGTTGCTGTCGAGGAGGAAGAGGTTGGTTCGTCCCACGCGTACCTGCCAGGTCCTCAGCCAAAACGGTTTGCCAAGCAGCCGGACCTCGAGACGCAGCCATTCGCCATTGGGCTGACGCAGGGGTGTCACCGGCAACTGGCCCGGATCGTTGAACGGGTGGAAGGCCTGCTGTTCGCCGTTCTCATCGATGAATTGACGGAAATAGCCGCGTTGATAAAGCAGTCCGACGCCTATCACGGGAACGCCCAGGTCGCTGGCCGACTTCAGCTGATCTCCCGCCACATTGCCGAGCCCGCCGACATAAATAGGAAGGGACTCGCCGAGCATGAATTCCATACTGAAATAGGCCACCCGTTTCAAAGTATTATTGGGATGGTTGATGTGGAACCAGCTGGGCCGTGCGTCTTCTTCCTCGCTGGCGCGGAGCAGCGAATCGAGCCTGCCGCGAAACGCCGGCGAACCGAGCAAATGCCGCAATTGCTCCCCGGACACGCTTTGCAGCAGCAGCCAGGGATTGGCGGTCTGCTCCCACAATACGGGATCCAGCTCCTGCCACAATTGGTCCGCGCTATGGTTCCAGGACCAGCGCATATCGAGGGCAAGGTTCACCAGCGAATCGAAACCGTCTATCGTGGCGGCCCTGGGGTCGTAGAGGGGGTTGCCGTAGTGCATGTTGCCGGTGCGCATACATAAAATATTTAGTGTGACGAGACGGAGGTGACCGCGGGCGAGACGGCCTTGTCTACAATGAGCTGTGCGTCGGAGAGAATGCGTCGGAGATGGTCGTTGCCGAGAAAACTTTCCGCGTAGATCTTATAGATCTCTTCGGTGCCGGACGGGCGGGCGGCGAACCAGCCGTTGTCGGTGGAGACCTTGAGACCTCCGATGGGGGCGTTGTTGCCGGGCGCGGTCGTCATCATCGAGCGGATCGGTTCGCCGGCGAGTTCTTTTTGCGTGATCTGTTGCGGGTTCAATTGCGACAGCGCTTTTTTTTGCGCCGCATTGGCGGGGGCGTCGATGCGGTCGTAGACCGGGGCGCCGAATTGTTTCGTCAGCGACTCGTAGCGCTCGCCCGGATCGCGGCCCGTGCGCGCCATGATCTCGGCGGATAGAAGGGCGGGGATGAAGCCGTCCTTGTCGGTGGTCCAGACCTTGCCGTTGCGACGGAGAAAAGCGGCGCCGGCGCTTTCTTCTCCCACAAAACCCAGACTGCCGTCGAGCAAGCCGTCCACGAACCATTTGAAACCGACGGGCACTTCGCGGAGCCGCCGACCAACGGCGGCGGTCACCCGGTCGATCAGGGCGCTGCTGACGAGTGTCTTGCCGACAGCGGCCTGCGGGCTCCATCCGGGTCTGTTGCGGAACAGGTAGTCGATGCACACGCACAGGTAGTGGTTGGGCGGCAGGAGCCCGGCGTGGCTGGTGACGATACCGTGCCGGTCGTGGTCGGTGTCGCAGGCTACGACCAGGTCGAATTTGTCGCGCAGGCGAACCAGTTCGTTCATCGCATAAGGCGACGAAGGGTCCATGCGGATCTTGCCGTCGTGATCGTAGGGCATGAAGCGGAACGTGGGGTCCGCGAAACCGTCGACGACGGTGAGAGCCAACTTGTATTTCTGCGCAATCGGCTGCCAATAGTGAATGCCTGCCCCGCCAAGCGGCGCCACGCAAATTTTGGCCGATCCCCCGCGAATGGCATCCATGTCGAGCACATTCCCGAGATCGTCCACATAGTTGTTGAGATAATCGTGGCGGTGCGTCGTCGGCGACTTCAGGGCCCGGGCCAGGGGGATCCTGCGGATGCCCGCGGTATCGCCATTGACGAATCTTTCGAGCAGGCTATTGGCGGTATCCTGGATCCATTTGGTGATGTCGGTATCGGCTGGGCCGCCGCTGGGCGGGTTGTATTTGAAACCGCCGTCATCGGGCGGGTTGTGCGAAGGGGTGATGATGATGCCGTCGGCCAGGCCGGTGGTGCGACCTTCGTTGTACCGGAGGATCGCGTGTGAGACGGCGGGAGTCGGGGTATAGTCGCCGTTTACCGCCACCATCGTCGCGATGCCATTGGCGGCGAGGACTTCGAGCGCCGAGGAGTGGGCAGGCGACGAGAGCGCATGCGTATCCATTCCTATGAACAGCGGGCCGTCGATGCCTTTCTGTTTGCGATATGCGCAGATCGCCTGCGTGATGGCGAGGATGTGGGCTTCATTGAAGGAATTGCGCAGGGAGCCCCCGCGATGACCCGACGTGCCGAAGGCCACGCGTTGATCGGGCACCGACGTATCGGGGATACCCGTATAGTAAGCGGACACGAGGGAAGGAATATCGACCAGCCTGTCGGGGCGGGGCAGTTGACCTGCGAGCGGACTAAGTGCCATGGAGAACCCGTTTGTCCTATAAAGTTCGGGATTTTACGGGTGCGCGACCGTTAAAAATATTTATTGGGGGGCGCAGGCGTGGCGCGGGGGGAAAAATGGATTGGCGCGGGGCGCGCCGGGTGCGGGAATGCGGGGGGTCCTTTCGAGGCCGGCGGGCCGGTTATGCGAATTTGGCCAGGACGCGATCCATTTCGGCGGCGATGCGGTCATTCGACAAATTGCCCAGGCTGCCCTCGTGGGTGTGGTGTAACTGGCTGCGGTAATCGAAATTGAACTGGCCGCGGTCGATCTGGTCGCCGACCTGTTTGTACGCTTCGCGGAAGGGAACGCCCTGATTGACGAGCTGGTTAACCGCCTCCACGCTGAAGAGGTATTTGTATTTCTCATCCTGCAGGATGTTGTCTTTGACCGAGATGTTCGAGAGCATGAGGCGCGTCATCCGCATGCAGGCGGTTGCGTCTTCGATAGCGGGGAAGAGTATCTCTTTGGTCAGCTGGAGATCGCGGTGATAACCCGAAGGAAGATTGGCGGTCAGCAGGGCGAGTTCGTTGGGCGTGGATTGAATGCGGTTGCATTTTGCCCGGATCAACTCGAAAACGTCGGGGTTCTTTTTATGCGGCATGATGCTGCTGCCCGTGGTCAGTTCGGGCGGGAAGGAGATGAAGCCGAAGTTCTGGTTGATGTAGAGCGTGCAATCCATGGCGAGACGTCCGATGGTGGAGGCGAGCGAGGAAAGGCCCATCGCGACAATCTTTTCGGTTTTGCCACGCGTCATCTGTGCATAAACGGAGTTATAGTTGAGCGTGCGGAATTGCAGGAGCCGGGTCGTCATCGAGCGGTCGAGCGGGAAAGAGCTGCCGTAACCCGCGCCGCTGCCGAGCGGATTTTTATTCGCGACCTGGTAAGCCGCGGAAAGGACCTCGAGGTCGTCGATAAGGCTTTCGGCATAGGCGCCGAACCACAGTCCGAAGGAGGAAGGCATGGCGATCTGCAGGTGTGTATAACCCGGGAGGAGCCGGTCCCTGTGTTGGTCGCTGAGGCCGATCAGCAAACGGAAAAGCTCGTTGGCCTCGTCTTTCAAAAGGAGGATCTGCGCCCGGAGATAGAGTTTGATGTCGACGGCTACCTGGTCGTTCCGGCTTCTGCCGCTGTGAATCTTTTTCCCCGCGTCCCCGATGCGTTTGGTGAGCAACCATTCGACCTGGGAATGGACGTCTTCGATGTCGTTGTCGATGGTGAAGGAGCCGGCGCGGATCTCCGAAAGGATATCGGTCAGCCCCTGTTTGATGAGGGCAAAGTCTTCTTTGCCGAGCAGGCCGACCGACTCGAGCATCTCGGTATGCGCGAGCGAGCCGAGGACATCGTATTCGGCCAGGACGATGTCGAACTCTTTGTCGCGTCCGACGGTGAAGGACTCGATCAGTGCGGAGGTGTTGGTGGATGTCTTGCTCCAGAGTTTGTTGCTGCTCATTTGTGCGAAGTTTTGCCCGGGGGCGATGAAGGGTGGGGCCAGTCAGGGGCCGGGGACGGGGGGTCGACCGGTGCGGGTGTGCCCGCGGCTGGTGAGCCGGCCGGGGGCGATGTCAGGATCGGGGTCAGCAGATCGATGTAGTGCCGGATACCGTCGGCGATCTCCGCGACAAAGATAAATTCATCCGCGGTATGGCTGCGCGCCGAATCGCCTGGTCCCGTCTTCAGGGCCGGAAAGGGCATCAGCGCTTTGTCGGAGGTGGTCGGGCTGCCATAGCATTTGCGGCCCAGCCGGATGCCCGATTCCACGACGGGGTGGGTCAGCGGGATACCGGAGGAGCGCATGCGCAGACTGCGGGGTGTGACCTCGCAGGTCGTGTTGGCCCGGATGATGTCCAACAGCTCTTCGAACGTATAGCATTCGTTGACGCGGACATCGACCACGAAATGGCAGTGGGCGGGTACCACGTTGTGCGCGCGGTTGTCGGTATCGATGACGGTGACGGACATTTTTACGGGACCGAGCAGACCGGATACTTTGGGGGCGCGGTAAGCCCGGAACCATTCGATGTCCTTCATTGCCTTGTAGATCGCATTGTCGCCTTCCTCGCGGGCGGCGTGGCCGGCTGTGCCGTGGGCGGTGCAATCGAGGACGAGCAGGCCTTTTTCGGCGACGGCCAGTTGCAACCGGGTCGGTTCGCCAACGATGCCCCATTCGATGGGCCCGAGCGTGGGCAACAGCATCTCGATCCCATTGTGACCCGAGATCTCTTCTTCCGCCGTCAGTGCGAGGGTAAGGTTGTGCGAAAGATCGCGGCGGGGATAGAAATGCAGGAAGGTGGCGATCAGTGACACGAGGCATCCGCCCGCGTCGTTGCTGCCGAGACCATAGAGTTTTTCGCCGATCTCCAGCGCTGCGAACGGGTCGAGGGTGTATGCTTTATTGGGTCTTACGGTGTCGTGGTGCGAATTGAGTAAGATCGTGGGTAAGGCGGGGTTGAAGTGTTCGTTCCTCGCCCAGACATTGTTTTGAACGCGATGGGTGCGAACGCCTTTGGCGGTGAGCCAGGTTTCGAGGAGACGCGCGGTACCCTCTTCTTCTTTGCTGAAGGAGGGAATGGCGATCAGCTGTTTCAGGAGGTCGAGGCAGTCGCGGTGCAGACCCCGCAGGCTCTTGTCGTCGGTATCGTGGGTGCGGTTACTCATGGAGGATGGTTGTGCCGGCCTCGCCCTGCAGGAGCGCCGGGAGGTGTTCCGCCTTGCCGATGACGACCTTTTTAACGCCGGTGCGCAGGGCGGCGAATGCATTCTCCAGCTTGGGAATCATACCGGCGAAGATGGCGTTGCGCGATTTGAGGTCTTCGTAGGCGGCCGGGGTGATGCAGGGTATGACGGAAGTTTCGTCATCGGCGTTGAGGAGGACGCCGGGTTTCTCGAAGGAGTAGATGAGCGTTACCTCGAAGGTGGCGCTCAGCGCGCGGGCGAGTTCCTGGGCGATGGTATCGGCGTTGGTGTTGAGCAGCTGGCCTTCGCCGTCGTGCGTGAGGGGTGCGAAGACCAGCACCTGGTCGAGGAGCAGGAGGCTCGTTAGGAGCGGGGTGTTCACGGCGTTGACGTCTCCGACAAATCCGTAATCTATCGTAGGATGGATTCGTTTGTGGCTGAGGATGGCGTTACCGTCCGCGCCGGTGAGCCCGATCGCGGGACAGTGGCGCGCCTGCAGGTGTGCGACGATATTTTTATTGATCGCGCCGGCATAGACCATGGTGACGACATTGAGGGTACCGGCGTCGGTGATCCGTCGGCCGTCGACGAGTTGCTGACGGATGCCCAGGCCTTCGGCGACGCGCGTGGCCAGTTTGCCGCCGCCGTGCACCAGGATCTTTTTGCCCGGCACGGCGGCGAACGCATCGAGAAAACCTGCGAGACGCGAATCGTCGTCGATAATGTTGCCGCCTATTTTGATAATGGATAGTTGCATGGGCTATTTTTTGGAACCGGTCTCCTGCGGGAAGGCGCCGGAGGAAGCGGAACGTTTGGGAGCCGCCGATCTGCTCCGGAGAATGTCGGCGAGCACGGCCTGGGCCGCCCATACGCGGTTGGAAGCCTCCTGTGTGACGATGCTGGACGGGCCGTCCAGGATCTCGTCGCTGAGCTCGACGTTGCGCCGAACGGGCAGACAGTGCATGACCTTCGCATGATTGGTCGCCCGCAGCTTGTCGGCCGTCAGCATCCACTCGGGATCGTTCGTATAGATCTTCCCGTAGTCGTTGTAGGTGCTCCAGTTCTTTACATATACGAAATCGGCGTCTTCGAGCGCCTCGTTCTGATCGTGGGTGATGGTCGCGCCATTCGTGAAGCGCGGGTCGAGGTCGTAGTCTTCGGGGTGCGTGATCACGAAATCGATCTGTTTTCCGGCTTTGGCCCAGGCGTTGACCCATTGCGAGAAACTGTTGGCGACGCATTGGGGCAGGGCTTTTACGTGGGGGGCCCAGGTGAGAACGATCCTGGGACGCCGTTTTTGGGGGCCGCCGCCGGAGGCGGCGGAATTCGCGGACGAAGCAGCGCCGGGGTTGGGCCGGGAGGAAGGGGGGTTCGCGGAAGCGGCGGTGGGCTTCGAGCCGGCCGCGGCGGAATTTTGCGACGAAGCGCCGCGCGCGTCGAGTGTCTCGGTGATCGTGATGATATCAGTGAGGCTTTGCAGCGGGTGCAGCGTTGCGCTTTCGAGGCTCACGACGGGGATGCCCGAATATTTGATGAATTGGTTGATATAGAGTTCGCTGTAGTCGTCGGCTTTGTTTTTCAGCGAGGGGAAGGTGCGGATGCAGAGGATGTCGAAGTAATGGCCCATGATGGGGGCGGCGTCTTTGACGTGTTCGACGGTGTTGCCGCTCATGATCGCTTCTTCTTCGAACTCGAGGGCCCAGCCTTCCTTGTCGACGTTGAAGACAATGGGTTCGGCGCCGAGGTTTTGGGCGGCCACCTGTGTGGAGAGCCGGGTGCGCATGCTGGGGTTGAGGAAGAGCATGCCGACGCGTTTGCCTTCGCCGAGGGCTTTGTCCTTGAACGGATCGGCTTTATAGGCCAGGGCCGACCGTACGAGGCTGTCGATATCGGGGACGTCGGCGACGGAGATGAAGTTTTGCATGTCAGGCGATTTATGGTTGCGGCCCGCGCCGAAGGCGCGGGCCGTGTGGGTTAGACTTCGGCAGTTTCCATTGCGGCGATCTCTTCCTGGATGGCCTCGAGGAATTGATCGGCGTCTTTTTTGCGCAGCGCCAATGAAGGTAACAAACGGATCGTATGCGGTTTGGCTTCACCGGTAAAGATACGCTGATGCCACAAAAGGTTCTTGCGGAGGTCTTTGAGGTTTTCGGGGACGTCGAAACCGATGATCAGTCCTTTGCCGCGTACATTTTCCAATTGGGGTATCTTTTTCAGCTGGTCCATGAGATAGCTGCCTGTCCCGGCCGCATTGGCGATGAGCTTTTCCTGTTCGATGACTTCGAGTACGGCGAGGGCGGCGGCGCAGGCGAGGTGGTTGCCTCCGAACGTGGTGCCGAGCATACCGTGTTTGGCCTGGATATGCGGCGCGATGAGTATGCCGGCGACCGGGAAGCCGTTGCCCATCCCCTTGGCCATTGAATAGATATCGGCATCGACACCGGCGTAGTCCTGTGAGAAGAACTTACCGCTGCGGCCATAGCCGCATTGGACGCTGTCGGCGATGAAGACGCTGCCATGTTTTTTACATAGCTTGCTGATCGCCTGCAGGAATTTGGCCGAGGCCTCGTGGATGCCGCCGACTCCCTGAATGCCTTCGATGATGACGGCCGCGATCTGGTCGCCCTGTGTTTGAAAACAGGCTTCGAGAGCCGGTTCGTCGTTAAAAGGCAGGAAGATGACGTTGTCCGTTTGGTTAACGGGAGCTACGATGGCCGGGTTATCCGTAACGGCCACGGCCAGGGACGTGCGGCCATGAAACGACTTGCGGAATGCGACGACCTTTTTGCGGCCGGTTTGGAAGGACGCTAGCTTGAGGGCGTTCTCGTTGGCTTCAGCACCGGAGTTGCACAGGAACAGTTGATAATCGGGCCGGCCGCTGACCTTCCCGAGTTTGTCGGCGAGTTCTTCCTGCAGCGGGATGCGGATGGAATTGCTGTAGAAGCCGACCTTGTTCAACTGGTCGGTGATGCGCGCCACATAATGCGGATGCGTATGGCCGATAGAGATGACGGCATGGCCGCCATAGAGGTCGAGATATTGCTGACCTTCCTGGTCCCAGACATAGGAACCTTTCGCTTTTACTATTGTGATCTCGTTTATGGGGTAAACATCAAATAACTTCATAACGTGTGTTTGTATTTTTTAAAAGGCGTTGGCTTTGAGCTTGAGTCCGGCGGTCTCTTCGAGACCGAACAGGAGGTTCATGTTTTGGACGGCCTGACCGGCGGCTCCTTTCAGCAGATTGTCAAGCGCCGAGTGAACGACCAGCTGGCGTCCTACCTGTTCCAGCTGGATCAGACATTTATTGGTATTCACCACCTGTTTCAGCGAGATCGGTTTCCGGCTGACGATGGTGAAGGGATGCGATCGATAGAAATCTTCGAACAGGCGCAGGACCTCTTCGGGACCCCGGTCACAGGACAGCTGGCTGCTGACAAAGATGCCGCGGGTAAAATCGCCGCGCCAGGGGGTAAAGTGAACGGCGGGCGCATTCCCGTTGGGTTGTAATTGGCGCAGCGACTGGCCTAGTTCCCTGAGGTGTTGATGCGTCAGGGTCTTGTATGCCTGGATATTGTTGGCGCGCCAGGAGAAATGGCCGGTGGCGGAGAGCGCCTGACCGGCGCCGGTGCTGCCCGTGATGCCGGTGGTATACACTTCGCTGAGCAGACCCGCCTTGGCCAGCGGCAACAGTCCGAGTTCGATGGCGGTGGCGAAACACCCGGGATTGGCGACCAGCTGTGCGGTGCGGATCTCTTCCCTGTTGAGTTCGGGGAGGCCGTATACCCAGGGTTTTCCCGCGAGGCGGAAGTCCTGCGAAAGGTCGATCACGATGACGCCGTCGAACGCGGCTGTGTGTTCGTCGAGGAATTTTTTGGACTCGCCGTGACCCATGCACAAAAAGACGACGTCTATTTCGCTGTGCCACTGCGCATCGAAGGCGAGCAGGGTGTCGCCGGCGAGGTCTTCGTGGATGTCGGCGACGAGTTTGCCCGCGTTGCTCTTGCTATGGATGAAGCGGATATCGACGGCCGGATGGTTGATCAGCAGCCGGATCATTTCCCCGCCAGTGTAACCTGCGCCCCCGATGATTCCTGCTCTTACTTGTCTCATGGTTCTAAATTTCGATTCTGTCGCCTGCCGTCGAAGGCTGGCTGCAGAGGATGAAAACGAGCTCGGTGTCGGTCTCGTTGGATATTTTATGTTTGAGGCCGGGTGCTATTTCCAGGCCTTGCCGGGCGGTAAGTTCGAAACGGCCCTGGGAAGTCTCGAAGACCGCAGCGCCCTGCAGGATAAAGAAAAACTGGCGGGCCTTCGCGTGATAGTGTGCTTTCTCCGAGGTGTGCGGCGGCATCCTTTCCTGTTTGATCGATAGCGCCGGTTGATCGACCAGGCTCCAGCCATCGCATGCGTCGCCCCAAATGTAGTGTTTGAGGGGCTGTGCGGCGGATACGACGGCCATCATGAGTCGGATGTGTTGACCTTGTGAAAAATGGCGGTCTGGTTGCCGAAGATCTTTGCGAAACCTTTGACGTCATCGCCGGACCAGCCTTTGTTCATTTCTCCATAGCTGCCGAATTTACTGCTCATCAGGTCGTGCCGGCTCTCGATACCCGTAATGGTATACCGGTAGGGTTGCAGGGTGACAAAGACCTTGCCGGAAACGGTGGCCTGGGTGTCCTGCAGGAACTTTTCGATGTTGCGCATGGTCGGGTCGAGCATCTGCCCTTCGTGAAGCCAGTTGCCGTACCAGCTGCTGAGCTGGTCCTTCCAATACAACTGCCATTTGGTGAGCGTGTGTTTTTCCAGCAAATGGTGGGCCTTGATGATGATGACGGGAGCGGCGGCTTCGAAACCGACGCGGCCTTTGATGCCGATGACGGTATCGCCGACATGGATATCGCGGCCTATGCCATAAGGTTGAGCGATCGACTGAAGGTATTGGATGGCCTCGACGGGATGGGGAAAGGTCTTACCGTCGACCGTCCTGAGCTCGCCGTGATCGAAACCCAGCGTGACCCGGCGGCTGTCGTGCTCGCTGACCTGTGTGGGCCAGGCACTCTCGGGGAGGTAGTCGCTGGAGGTGAGTGTTTCTTTGCCGCCGACCGAGGTACCCCACAGCCCTTTGTTGATGCTGTATTTGGCTTTCTCGGCGTTCATGTCTACCCCGTTGTCCTTCAGAAAGGCGATCTCTTCTTCACGGCTGAGGCGCAAGTCGCGGATGGGAGTGAGGATCTCCACGCCGGGGAGCATGCTCTGGAAGACCATGTCGAAACGGACCTGGTCGTTGCCGGCGCCGGTGCTGCCGTGCGCGACATAGGCGGCTCCGACCTTTTTTACGTGGTTGGCCACGGCGATCGCCTGGACCATCCTTTCGGCGCTGACGCTGAGGGGGTAGGTGGCATTTTTCAGGACGTTGCCGAAGATGAGGTATTTAATACAGCCTTCGTAGTATTCGCGGGTGACGTCGACGCATTCGAAGGAAGCCACGCCGAGGCTTTTGGCGCGGGCGGCGATCTGGTCGATCTCCTGTTTGCTGAAACCGCCGGTGTTGACGGTAAGGGCGTGGATCTCGAGGTGTTTGACCTTATTCAGATAGACGGCGCAGTAGGTGGTATCCAATCCGCCGCTGTAGGCTAAGACGACTTTATCGCTCATGGGAGATAGAAGGTTTTAGAGATGATAGAAAAGGTGAAATAGAGACTTCGGCTTTCCGCCGCCGCCGGCGGGTTTGCCGCCGCCGTTCTCCTGGTGTTTGAGGAAGGGGGCCAGCAACTTCCACTGTTTGATGCGCATGAATCGTTCATACAGGCGCGAGTGCTGCCGGAAGTCCTGTGTCGTCTCCTCGGGTTCATAGTGGTCTTTGGGATCGTAGAGCATGGCGGTGCACATGCAATTCTTTCTTTCCTTGCTCATGAGGATCTCGTAGTTGACGCAGCTCTTGCAGCCGGCCCAGAAATCGTCGTCCTGGGTCAGCTCGGAATACGTGACGGGTTCGTAGCCCAGTTCCGAATTGATCTTCATGACGGCCAGGCCGGTGGTCAGGCCGAAGATCTTGGCTTCGGGGTATTTGGAACGGCTCAGCGCAAAGATCTTTCTTTTGATGAGTCTGGCCAGGCCGCTTTTCCGGAAGGGCGGCGACACGATGAGGCCCGAGTTGGCGACGTATTCGCCGTGGCTCCATGTTTCGATATAACAGAATCCTGCCCATACGTTGTCTTCGGTGAAAGCGATGACGGCTTTGCCTTCGCGCATTTTTTGCTGGATATATTCGGGGCTGCGTTTGGCAATGCCGGTGCCACGCGCTTTTGCGGATGACTCCATTTCATCGCAGATGATCCGGGCGAAATCCTGATGGCTCGCGTCGGCTATAAGTATCTTGAATTGTTGTTGTTCCATGTTGATTAAAGATGAAAGCTTCATCCATTCGAAAACTGAAAATACCAATGGCAGGACAGGAAAATAGCGTCGTTACGACAAGGGTCGTCTATATTGTGAGGCTGTATCAACGTCGTACCCGAACGGGCGTGGGGCGCCCGTAGTTAACATTGGCCCCGGGCGCCGGCAGCCTATAATTAGCCTCGGGGCAGACGGAAAAAACTGTGCACAGCGGCGCAGCAAAAAACCCACGCTTATTGAAGGCGTGCAATATCACGTAGAAGGGTGATATGGGTGAGTTTTTTTTCATTTCAATGCTATGAAATTGTAATAATGACTTGTTGCCGGTCCATGGACCGACGGCCGAAAATTATTGACAACGCAAAGAAAGACAATTTTTTGGGAATTGGGGCGGGTTGGGCTTCAAAACTTTGCAAAAACTTTGGCGCGCGGCGCGACCGGAAAAGGGACGCAATACGTTGATCTTCAGTCGCGGTTGCCGAGCGATCGTTAAAAGTTAAAAAAAGCAGGCGCGCGAAGGGGCGGGGGATGGCGGAGGATGGCGGAGGATGACGGCGATTGGCGGAGGTTGGCGGTGGATGACGGCGATTGGCGGTGTGAAGGGGCGGGGGATGGCGGAGGATGGCGGTGTGAAGGGGCGGGGGATCAGCTTTCGCGGACGGGCACGGAATGGACAGCGGCGGCCATTTCGTGGATGAGCGAAGGGTCTTTTTCGATGGCGTTGCCGACGACGACGAGGTCGGCGCCTGCCTTGCAGTTGCGGTAGGCTTTTTCGGGGTCGCGGATGCCGCCGCCGACGACCAGCGGAATGTCTATGTTCTCGGCGACGCAGGCGATCATTTCTTCGCGGATGGGCGTGCGGGCGCCGCTGCCGGCGTCCATATAAATGAGTTTCATTCCCAGCATTTCGCCCGCCATGGCGGTGCAAAGGGCGATCTCTTTTTTGTCTGCCGGGATCGGGCTGGCATTACTGATATAGGACACGGTGGTGGGTGCGCCGCCGTCGATGACCATGTAGCCGGTGGAGATGATCTCCAGGCCGCTGTTGCGTACGGCCGGGGCGGAGATGACGTGCGCTCCGATCAGCAATTCGGGGTTACGGCCGGAGATCAGCGAAAGATAGAGCAGCCCGTCCGCATAGCGCGAAACCTGCGAAGGTGTGCCGGGAAACAGGATGATGGGGATATTGCAGTAGCTGCGCGTCAATTGAACGACTTCGTCCAGGTGGTTCGAAATGACCAGGCTGCCGCCGATGAGGAGATAGTCCACGCCGGCGCTGACGGCGAGGCCTGTCACTGTTTCGATATTGTCCGCATTCACATTGTCCGGATCGATCAACACAGCCAGCGAGCGCTGCCCTTTTCTTTTTTTGGCCAACAAGGATTCGTAAATAAATTGCTTCATCTATTGCCGTTGGTGCTACAAAAATGCAAAAACTTTTCCGCTTTACGGAGTGAATTCGGTGAAAATAAGCAAATAACCAGGAGCCGCGGGAAGCGGCTCAGCCCGAACGCGGTGTAAACATCGATGAAAGCGAGGTCCAGAATCATTAGCGGTTTGCGCGAATAGGTCTAATTTTGAGAAGCGATCTGTTCGCATAAATAATATGATTGAAGTCAATGTAACGAACGACCCGAAGCGTCAGCAATTTCAGGTAAACATGGACGGTGAAGCGGCGTTTCTGGAATACCGGTGGAGCGAAGGCGTGCTTGTGCTGATGCATACCGAGGTGCCGGATAAACTGGGCGGGCGAGGTATCGGGTCGGCGCTTGCCGCGTATGCATTCCGCTATGCGATGGAGCGGGAGGCGCGGGTCAAGGTGTATTGTCCTTTTGTAGCGGCGTGGCTGAAGAAGCACCCGGAATGGCGCGAGATTGTGGTAACGGAGGGCGGGGGGAGATAGGGGCGCGCGCCGGGAAGTGCCCGCGCGGAAGGGGGGCTGGAAGGGATAACAACGGTGCTGGATGGAAGCGATTGGGTGAGATCGGTGGTGGGTTGGAAGGGATAACAACGGTGCTGGATGGAAGCGATTGGGTGAGATTGGTGGTGGGTTGGGAATGGTGAGAAACGCTGCAAGACGGGGAGCGCCCGAAGCAGGCGAAACGGGCGGCCGGGACCGGCAACAAATCATGCCATCGGTTGTTATTGGAATAACCCGGCCGGTCGATGTGCATAAAAAAATAGGGCAGGAAGTGTTCGAAAACCGCCAATCCAAGCCCTGCCTGCAATACGAGAAAATTCACATCTGTTTTGCACATAAGTGGAAAAATCCGGCGCGGAAATATGAAAGTCAAGAAATACTTTCGTTAACCACCGATACCCACCGCAAAAACTATCATCTAACAAATTTTCATTTAAACAGGGACTGACTTATGCCAACAACGAAGCAATCTGTGAAGGGCTTGCAATTCTCCCGCCGCTTCACCCGGGAAGACATCAATGTGTACGATCAGTTCGACTACGACTACCGCACCTCGGTGATCCGGAATCCCAGTGGAGAGGTGGTATTCGAGATGAATAATGTAGAGGTGCCCGCGCAATGGTCGCAGATCGCTACGGATATCCTTGCACAAAAATATTTCCGGAAGGCGGGCGTGCCCCAGCCGGACGGATCGCTGGGCCGGGAGACTTCGATCAGGCAAGTCGCGCACCGCATGGCCAATTGCTGGCGCGTGTGGGGCGAACGATACGGCTATTTCGCCACCGCCAAAGATGCCCAGATCTTTTATGAAGAGTTGGTTTACAGCATCCTCGACCAGGCCTGTGTACCCAATTCGCCGCAGTGGTTCAACACCGGCCTGCACGAGACCTATGGCATTACGGGCAAGCCGCAGGGCCATTATTATGTCGACCCGGCGGACGGCGAGCTGAAATTGTCCACTTCGGCCTACGAAAGGCCTCAGCCGCATGCCTGTTTTATCCTGAGCGTCGAGGACGACCTGGTCAACGAAGGCGGGCTGATGGACCTTTGGGTCCGGGAAGCGCGCATCTTTAAATATGGTTCGGGCGTGGGGACCAATTTTTCACATATCCGCGGCGAAGGGGAGAAACTCAGCGGCGGGGGGACATCCAGCGGTCTGATGAGTTTTTTGAAGATTGGCGACCGTGCCGCAGGCGCGATCAAGTCCGGGGGCACCACCCGCAGGGCTGCCAAGATGGTCTGTCTCGACCTGAACCACCCCGAGGTGATGGAGTTCATCAACTGGAAAGTGGAAGAGGAAAAGAAGGTCGCCGCGCTGATCGCCGCGGGATATCCCAGCGATTATGAGGGCGAGGCCTATCGCACGGTATCGGGTCAGAACTCGAACAATTCGATCCGTATCCCGAACGAGTTCTTCCATCGTCTGGAGAAAGACGAGGATTGGGAATTGACGGCACGGCAGGACGGGCGCGTGATGAAACGTGTCCCTTCGCGCGAAGTGTGGAACCAGATCGCCTATGCCGCCTGGCGTTGCGCGGACCCGGGCACGCAATACGATACGACGATCAATGAATGGCATACCTGTCCCGCGGGCGGACCGATCCGGGCATCGAACCCGTGCAGCGAGTACATGTTCCTGGATAATACAGCCTGTAACCTTGCGTCCGTCAATTTGCGGCGGTTCTATGACGAGTCGACCAATACCTTCGATGTGGAAGGTTTCGAGTATTCGGTGAGGTTATGGACGACGGTGCTCGAGGTGTCCGTTCTTATGGCGCAGTTCCCGTCGAAGGAAGTGGCCCGGTTGTCCTATGACTACCGCACGCTGGGGCTGGGTTATGCCAATTTAGGGTCTATGTTAATGATCATGGGTATACCCTATGACAGCGAGGAGGCTCGCGGGATTGCCGGGGCGATAACGGCCATGCTCACAGGCGTCGCGTATAAGACATCCGCCGAAATGGCCGCGATACTCGGACCCTTCCCGCGTTACGCGGAGAACCGCGAGAGCATGCTGCGGGTGATGCGCAATCACCGGCTGGCTGCCTATGACGCGGATGAGTATGAAGGACTGGAGACGAAGCCGCAGGGGTTGAAAGCAAAATACTGCCCCGACTATTTATTGAAAGCGGCCACCAAGGCATGGGACGAGGCGGTGCAACTGGGCGAGAAATATGGATACCGGAATGCGCAGTCGACGGTCATCGCCCCCACGGGTACGATCGGTCTGGTCATGGATTGCGATACCACGGGTGTAGAGCCCGACTTCGCGCTGGTGAAGTTCAAAAAGCTGTCGGGCGGCGGTTATTTCAAGATCATCAATCAATCGGTCCCGACGGCGCTGAAGAATCTCCGTTATACCGACAAGCAGATCGACGCCATCGTAAAATACGCGGTCGGTTCGGGGACCTTTGCCGGCGCCCCCGCCATCAACCATCAGACGTTGAGCGAGAAAGGGTTTATCGCCGAGGAGATCAGGAAACTGGATGCGGCCGTGGGCTCGGCCTTCGAGATAGGCTTCGTCTTCAATGTGCATACGCTCGGAGAAGAGTGTCTGCAACGCCTCGGGTTCGAGCCTACGCAATACTTCAATTTCGAATGGAGCCTGCTGGAAGCGCTCGGCTTCACGGATGAGGAGATCGAGGCGGCCAATAACTATGTATGCGGAACGATGACGGTAGAAGGCGCGCCGTTCTTAAAAGAAGAACACCTGGCGGTATTCGATTGCGCCAATAAATGCGGAAAAAAGGGCGAGCGTTATATCCATGCGCACGGGCATATCCGGATGATGGGCGCCGCGCAGCCGTTTATCAGCGGGGCTATATCGAAGACGATCAACCTGCCAAACGAGGCGACGGTGGAAGAGATTGCCGACGCCTATATGCTGAGCTGGAAGCTCGCGTTGAAGGCCTGTGCGTTGTACCGGGACGGCTCGAAACTGTCGCAGCCGTTGAGTACGAAATCGGACAAAAAGAAAAAGGAGACGGAAAGTCCGGCGGCGACGCCGGAAACCGGCGCCGCGTCCGCGCCTGCCGCTGCCGCCGCGGAATCGACGATCGTCGATCTGAGCAAGCTGACGGTGAAAGAGCTGCTGGAAGAGGTACACAGGAGGGTCCAGGCTTCTCCGGACACCAATCTGAAACGGGCGCTGGCCACTATCGTCGAACATCGTACGTTGCCGGCTAAGCGCCGCGGCTTTACGCAGAAAGCCAAGATCAACGGCCAGACGATCTTTTTGCGGACGGGCGAGTATGCCGACGGCACGGTCGGAGAGATCTTTATCGATATGGCGAAGGAGGGGGCTACGATGCGGAGCATGCTGAACTGTTTTGCGATAGCGATCTCGATCGGCCTGCAATACGGGGTGCCGCTGGAGGAGTTCGTGGAAAAATTCGTCTTCACCAGATTTGAACCGAGCGGGATGGTCGACCATCCGAATATCAAGAGTACGACGTCGATCGTGGATTTCATTTTCCGGTCGCTGGCTTACGAATACCTGCACCGCACCGACCTGGTGCATGTGCTCGACAGGCCCGAGGTTGCCAATACCGGTAAGGACGATTGGGACCTGATCGGGGACGAGGGCGCCGAAGACCGTGGAAGCGATGGCGGTGAGGGACGCAGCAGCGAAGCGCGTTCGGCTGAACCGCGGAAGACGCCGGAGTTGAGCGATGTCCGTATCGTAGCGAAGGCGGGTGGCCCTTCGGCCGGTGGCTCGGGCGGTGCGCAGGCAGCCAGGGCGTCACGGGCGACGGCTGCGGCTTCGAGGGCGGATAATGGCCTGGATGCACTGAATGCGGCGGCGAGGAGTATGCAGAGCGATGCGCCCGCTTGTAATACGTGCGGTCATATTACGATCCGGAGCGGCACCTGTTATAAATGTCTGAACTGCGGCAATAGCATGGGTTGCAGTTGAGGCATGGCTAGGGGTGGGCCGGTGAGATCGGCAGCGCGAGCGTGAGTGAAGTTGTGAACCGGCGGCTGTATGACGTGGGGAATTGTGGACGAATGACCGCGCGTTGACAATCAAGTATTTAGGACGGTATTTAACCAATACAGTTAGTTTCCCCCATTTTTATGGGGGAATTTTTTTTGAAGAAGTAGGGAAGGGACCTTGCGAAACAGGGGGCGAGTAGGCGCGTGACAAAGGCGCGCGCCGCCGGTTTTTCCCAAAACGGGCCTGTTGGGTGGGGCCGGATTGTCCTGTCGCTGGGCGCTTTTTCTAAAAAAGGTTATAAATCAAGGGTCGATGGCTGTATCTTTCAAATAATTATCCGCGTGTATACGTTAATAGTCCATAACCCAAAATGAAAACCATGAAACGTCTCATCGCCGCCTTCGTTTTGATAGTCATTTCCTGTAGTCTGTTGACCTCCTGTGATCGCAGCGTTACGCCCGAGCAAGCTGCCAGCCATCACTATAAGAGTTGCAGGAGTATGCGATAAACCAAGCTTATTGAAAGCGCCCGCCATGCTGCGGGCGCTTTTTTTGTTATTTTTGCCCGCGACCAGCCGGGGGCCGTTGGACCGGCAGATCGATCATTGGATGTTTGCGCGATCGGGCTATTTTTGACCGCAGCTCATTTGCGCACATAAAACACTGCGGGATGACAATACAATTCGGGTATAACAAACGACAGGTCCTGGACGGATTAAGAGGCCACTTTTTCGGAAGGCCGGAGATCAGGATAATGGTCATTGTGATCAATGTATTTGCCATCCTGTCTGCGATCCTGTTTGCGCTCAAGAAGATACAGGCCCTTCCTTTCCTCGTTTTTTCTCTGTTGTGGTTCTGTCTTTGGATGACCATCCGCCGTCTTCTGCCTTTGAGTATCTATAAGCGGTCGGCGACGTTCAGGGACAATTTCACGCTGACCATGGAGGAAAAGGGATTGTTGTTGCAGACCAGCAAGGGACATCAATTGTGGAGATGGGATGATTTCACCGCGTTCAAAGAGACGCTTTATTTCTTCCACGTTTACTTCAATGCACGCGCCTTCTTCATGATCCCGAAGGATTCATTCAAGGATATTACCGAGATACAGGCGGCCAGAAAGATGCTGAAAGAAAAGATCAGGAAATAGCCAGGTGCATCGGCTTCGCGGACCGCGGCTGCGCGCGTATAGGCGATACGGTTCGCACGGATGGGGTTATTTCGGCTTGTATTTTGCCGCGTCGAAGATGGACCGAACGGGGGTCCGCATCAATTCCAACGGCGTTACGCCGGGGTGTTCCGACACATATTTTTTTACGATCTGCCAGCCGACCCAGGCGCCGATATTGCCCGGCGATCCATCTGGCATGCCGAGGGTCCTGGGCCCCTCGCCGACATAATTCTTGATGATGTCGGGGTCCAACGTGTACAGGTCGGTGGACTGCAGGAAAAAGTTCCATACCTGCGGCTCGTTGGCCGCACACCAGTCGAGTTGCGCCTTCGTAAAGCCTGTGACGATGCTGTCGGGCGCGTCGGGCATCAGTTTGCCGGCGAGCCACCAGTAGCGCCCTTTGGTCACCATTTGTTCGATGAGCGGGCGGCCGTCGCTGCTGTCGGGGAAGATGTCCCCGGCGACGGCGCTGAGACAATTGGCGGTGATGTATTCGGGCTCGAAACGGCGTGAGATGTATTGCGGATACATGTCCTGTCCCTTGGGCGTCAGATACAGGCTGAAGTTGCGGCCGGCATAAGATTGGAGACCGATGGCCAGCGTATAGGTGGTGATGGCTACGCCGGGACCGTCGAACGGACCGATGAAGGCCACGACTTTCGCAGGCAGCCGGTAACGCGGGAAATAGTATTTCACGTAGCGAAATCCCAGTTGGAGCTGGGATTCGAGCCAGCCGAGGTTGCGGTATTTCGGTTCGAGGGAATCGCGGATGGGCAGGTAGCTGACCAGGAATTGCCGGGCTGCATCGAAGGCGACGCGATTGGTGTCGGCGAGGGGCCCGGCGCCGAGGATATTGGCGACGAAATCGCCCGTGAAATACGGGTAATCGTGGTCGAGGCGGTACAGACCGGCCGCGATCTTGTTGGAATCGAGATCAAAGAATGCGGTATCGAACCGAACGATGTGGATGTCGGCGACCTTGACGTTGGAAATATCGGGTTTGTTGTCGTGGGTACCACAGCCCGTGAAGATGAATGCGGCGGCGAGGGACGTCAGTGCGTTGCGTAACCGCCTGGCCAATTGTTCGTTGGAAGCCATGTTCAAATATAGCTTAATTTTGTCCTATGAAAATCGCACTCGCGCAGCAGAATTATCACATCGGGAATTTTGAAGAAAATACCCGCAAGATCCTCGAGGGGATCGCGCAGGCGAAGAAAGCCGGCGCCGAGTTGGTCGTGTTTTCGGAGATGTCCGTTTGCGGTTATCCTCCGCGGGACTTCCTCGAGTTCGAGGATTTCATCGCGCAGTCGTACGGGGCGGTGGACCGTATCCGCCAGGAGGCCGATACGATCGGCGTGATCATCGGTGCGCCGTTGCGCAATCCCAACAGGGAAGGCAAGGACCTCTTCAACGCAGCCCTTTTCCTTCATGAAAAGGAGATCAAGGGCGTTGCGCATAAGACCTGTCTGCCGAACTACGACGTGTTCGATGATTACCGCTATTTCGAACCGGCCTACGAATGGAAGGTGATCCCATTCAAAGGGAAAAGGATCGCACTCACGATCTGCGAGGATATCTGGAATCTCGGCGACAATCCATTGTACCGGGTATGCCCGATGGATCAACTGATCCGGCAGCATCCCGATCTGATGATCAATATTTCCGCTTCGCCGTTCGATTACGACCACGACGAGGACCGCAAAGAGGTAGTCCGCGCGAACGTTCTGAAATACCACCTGCCGATGTATTACTGCAATGCGGTAGGCGCGCAGACGGAGATCGTTTTCGATGGGGGGAGTGTGGTCTATGATGCCTCGGGGCGGTTGGTCAGGGAGCTGAACTATTTTGAAGAGGATTTTGCGGTCGTTCCGTTGCCGCACCCGGTGCCTCCTTTGTATGAAGAACTACTGCCCGGTCTGTCGGTGGCCATCAATCGCCCGGATCCCGAGGATGTACTTTCGGCGGGCACGGACCTGTCGGAAGCGCCGGCGACGAAACCGGAGCCGGTGTCGCCGCGTGTAAAACAGCCCCCCGTAGTGGCCATGTCTTCGACCCCTACGGTGTTCGACAAGGACATGCGCGTGTCGAAACAAAACAGCCCCGAGCGAATAATCCAATACCTGACGGATGAACGCAATATCGGGCAGATCCGCCGGGCGCTGTTGCTGGGCATACGGGACTATTTTTCAAAAATGGGGTTTTCGAAAGCCATTGTAGCCAGTAGTGGCGGTGTCGACAGCGCCGTGACGCTGGCGCTGGCCTGCGAAGCGTTGGGACCGGCGAATGTGCGTGCGGTCCTGTTGCCGTCGGCGTATTCGAGCGGGCATTCGGTCAGCGACGCCGAGAAGTTGTCGCGCAACCTGGGAAACCCGTATGATATCATCCCGATACGCGAGGTATATGAGGCGTTGTTGCACGCGTTGAAACCGGCGTTCGGCGATCTGCCGTTCGGCGTTGCGGAGGAAAATTTGCAGAGCCGGGCGCGCGGCAATATCGTCATGGGCCTGGCCAATAAGTTCGGGTATGTCATGCTGAACACGTCCAATAAGAGCGAGCTGGCGACGGGGTATGGTACGCTGTATGGCGATATGGCGGGCGGGTTGAGCGTGCTCGGCGACGTGTATAAAGGGCAGGTGTATGCGCTGGCGCGCGACATCAACCGGGACGGCGAGATCATTCCGCAGAACATCCTGCAGAAGGCGCCGTCGGCAGAATTGCGGCCGGGGCAGAAGGATAGCGACAGTCTGCCCGAATACGATATCCTCGATAAGGTGTTGTATCAATACATCGAGCGGCGGCAGGGCCCCAGGGAGATCGTTGCGCTCGGCATCGACGAAGCGCTGGTGCGGCGCATCCTGCGTCTGGTGAATACCAGCGAATACAAGCGGAACCAGTTTTGCCCCATCATCCGGGTCAGCACGAAGGCGTTTGGCGTTGGCCGGCGGGTGCCGATCGTGGGGAAATATTTGTCGTGATAACGGGTCGCTGAACGGATCAGCGTTTGAGTATGATCGTGTAACGGATGCTCGTGCCTCCGTAACGCTGGTCGGCGTACATTTCGAGGCGCTGCTGCGAAAGGACTTTTACCCGGTAGTATTGATTCTGGAAATAGATGGTGCTGTCGTTGTTGTGGAGTGACCACAGGAACGGGAGCGTTTCGGGCATACCGGGCATGTGATGAGAGACGCGCGAGTAGCCCGTGCCGTCTTTGCAAAAAAAGATCGTGTTTTCGCGGTCGTTGCCGGAGATCTGCGGATCGAGGGCGTCGAAGGTGCCGTCATCGTTGTCAAAACCCGCCTTTTCATACTTCCACGGGCTTCCCGTCAGGACGTCCACATCTTTTGAGGAAGAGGCCACGTGGGCACAACCGGCCAGGATACCGGTGGAGAATAGCAGTATCATCCACTTCGAGAACATCGGGCGCATCATTTTCTTTTAGCAAGGATAGGATCTTCTGCAGATAGAAACTCCCGGAGATGGCAACTTATTGTCAACATATAAGGTTAAAATCACATTAGTTATCCACATATGGGGGCCGCGGGAGGTTAGGTGCGGTTCGGGCGGGTGAAATTATTGCATTGATTGTTAAAATTGACAAACAACCTGCCGTCCAGCGCTGAACCGGCCATATCGCTGCCGACGGGGACAGGTAAACTTGCGCATTATTCGTATTTTCGGGCCCCCAATTCATGTTTTATGCTTTATACGGCAGAGGATATCAGACAATTGAACAGCAAGATCCAGTACCAGGCAGCCTTTATCGACAGGCTGCGGGATGAGGTAGGTAGGGTGATCGTCGGTCAGCACCAGATGCTCGACCGGTTGCTGATCGGTCTGCTGAGTAACGGGCACGTTTTGCTGGAGGGCGTGCCGGGGCTTGCTAAAACATTGAGTATCAAATCGCTGGCGCAGGCGATTCACGCCAGGTTCAGTCGTATCCAGTTCACCCCCGACCTGTTGCCCGCGGATGTCATCGGAACGATGATCTACAACCAGCAGCGGCATGAATTCGTGGTCCGAAAGGGGCCGATTTTCGCCAATTTCATCCTCGCGGACGAGATCAACCGCGCCCCGGCGAAGGTTCAAAGTGCCTTGCTGGAGGCCATGCAGGAGCGGCAGGTGACGCTGGGGGACACGAGTCACAGGCTGGAAGAGCCATTCCTGGTGCTGGCAACGCAGAACCCGCTGGAGCAGGAAGGTACCTATCCCCTGCCCGAGGCGCAACAGGACCGTTTCATCATGAAGGTGATCGTCGACTATCCCTCCAAACAGGAAGAGCAAATGATCATCCGGCAAAATGTCCAGGGTCTGCAGAGCCCGAACGTGGAGCAGGTGGTCTCGATTCAGGAAATATTACAGGCCAAGGAATTGGCGCGCCAGATCTATATGGACGAAAAAGTGGAGCATTATATTCTCGATATCGTTTTTGCGACGCGGCAGCCGGAAAAATACAAGCTGGAGAAGCTGAAACCCCTGATCGCCTATGGCGGCAGCCCGCGGGCGAGCATCAACCTGGCGCTCGCGGCGAAGGCCAATGCCTTTCTGAGCAAGCGGGGCTATGTCATACCCGAGGACGTACGCTCGATTTCGAAAGATGTGCTCCGGCATCGTATCGGGCTTACGTACGAGGCGGAGGCGGAGAGTGTGAATGTCGAAAATGTGATCGATGAGGTGCTGAAGGCGATACCGATACCATAATACATGCTGACGACAGCCGAAATATTGAAAAAAGTGCGGGAGCTCGAGATCAAGAGCAAGAAGCTCACGCGCCATCTGTTCACGGGGGAATACCACAGCGCCTTCAAAGGGCGCGGCATGAGCTTCCGCGAGGTGCGGGAGTATGCGCCGGGGGATGACATTCGTTTTATAGATTGGAATGTTTCAGCGCGGTTCAACCATCCTTTCAGCAAGCTGTTCGAAGAGGAGCGCGAGCTCACGGTGATGCTGCTGGTGGATGTCAGCGCCAGCTCGCTGTTCGGGACCATGCATGCGCGGAAGAAGGACCTGATCACGGAGGTGTGCGCGGTGCTGGCGTTTTCGGCCATCAATAACAACGACAAGGTAGGGGTCATCTTTTTCAGCGATAAGGTGGAAGGTTATATTCCGCCGAAGAAAGGGCGCGAACATGTCCTGTATATCGTCCGGCAACTGCTCACCATCGAGCCGAAACGAAAAGGGACGAACCTCGGCGAGGCGATTCGGTTCTTTAATCGCAGCGCGCGGTACAAAGCCATCGTATTCCTGTTGAGCGATATTTTGGATTCAACGGCGGAGAGCGCGCGAAAGGGCGGCGCATCGGGCCCGGGTATGGGGAATGGACCGCGAACGGCCGGTGATGCGGGTG
>DASZYU010000390.1:0-5260 GCA_035545215.1 Puia sp. | reverse complement strand
CCGCGCGGAAGACCGCGCGGCCCGGCTTGGCACCCGTGTGCTGCCCGTCTTTCAGGACGCGGACGCCATTGACGAAGACGTCGGAGACGCCCGAGGCCAGTTGATGCGGCTTCTCGTAGGTCGCATTGTCGCGGATCGTCGCGGGATCGAAGACGACGACGTCGGCATAATTCCCGGCGGCCAGCGACCCCCTTTTATCCAGGTGCAGCAGTCTGGCGGGCATACCGCTCAGTTTATGGATCGCCTCTTCCAGCGGGATCAGCCGTTCCTCGCGTACATAGCGCCCCAGCAGCCGGGCGAAATTCCCATAGGCGCGGGGATGCGTGCTGCTTTTCAGGAAGACGCCTTCCGGCGCCATACTGGCCGCGTCCGAACCGAATTGCATGTAGGGCAGACGGATCTCTTTTTTCACGTTGTCTTCGCTCATCAGGAAATAGATGACCTCTACGCGTGAGTGATCCTGGATGACCAGATCGATGATCGTCTCTTCGGGCGTGGTGTGCCGGAGACGCGCGATCCCGGCAAGCGTCCTGCCGGTGAGGTATTTCAGCGAGTCCTGTTTGAAACCCGTGCAGATGACATGGTCCGCGCCGCCGGCATTCAGGTAGGCATTTTCCCAGGCATTGGTGGGAGTCTTCATGGCCTGGATGGTTTTTTTGCGGATGACGGGGTCTTTGAGCCGTTCGATCCATTTGTCCAGACCGCCTTCCTGCACGGCGGGCGGCATGGCGGCGTCGAACCCGGTGGCGGCAGCGGTATACGTATACATACATGCGGAGATGTCGAGACCCGCTTTGCGCGCGCTGTCGATCTTTGCGATCAGCCGGTCCATTTTATCCCAGTTGTTCTGTCCGGCGGCTTTGAGATGATAAAAGACGGCAGGGATGTGCGCGTCGTGCGCGATCCGGATCAGTTCATCGGCGGCTTCGAGCAAACCGTTGCCTTCGCTGCGGATGTGCGAGATATAGACGCCCCCGTACCGGGCCGCGACCTTACAGAGCGCGATGAGCTCGGGTGTCTTTGCATAGGCGCCGGGGGCGTAAATGAGGGCCGAACCGATACCTAGCGCGCCGTCTTCCATGGCCTTGCGCGTGAGGTCTTCCATTTTTTGCAACTGGGCGCTGTCTGGATCGCGGTTGGCGAAACCCAGCAGGTTTTCGCGGATGGTGGCGGCGCCGACGAACGAGGCGACATTGGTGGAGACCCCTTTTTTCTGGAGATAGAGCAGGTAGTCTTTGAGCGAAGTCCATTCGATGGGGTATTTGATGTCTCCCTGCCCGCTTTCGTCGATCTTCTTCATGGTATCCGTGAGCGGACCTTCCGATTCGCCCTCTCCGAAGATCTCGAGCGTCACGCCCTGTTTGATGGCGCCGAGCGAGCGGCCGTCCTGGAGCAGCGATTCCATCGATTGGCTTTGCATGTCGATAAAGCCGGGGCTGACCGCCTTGCCCTTCGCATCGATCTCGGTCGTGGCGGAGGCTTCGGCAAGATCGCCGATGGCGGCGATCGTATCGGACTGTATGGCTACATCGCCTTCGAAGGGTTTACCGCCGCTGCCATCATAGATCGTGCCGCCCCGGATGATGGTGTCATAATGCGCGCGGTGTCCGCAGGACGGCAGGGTCAGCAGGGCTGCATGCGCGAGGAGGACGAGCGCGGCGTTACAGCCGGTGGACGCACGACGGTTCGGGCCCCCGCGACGTTCGGGCCCGACGGCTGTGGGGAGGGGTTTTCTCATGACAGGCGATTTGATCCGAAAGTAATACATTTACGGCCAAATTACCGATTGTTCATATGGATATTGCGCCTCCGTCTGTCTCTTTTGATAACACTGCCAACGCCTTTGAATACAAATCCGACAAAGAGCTTAAAAAAGCCGCCGGTCTTTTCTCCAGCATGGGTTATATGCCGCTGGTCAAATTGGGCACGCTGGTCACACCCTGGCTGATCCGCAGCGGGCTGCCCGTGAAAGGACTGATCCGGAAGACGATCTTCGCGCAGTTTGTCGGCGGGGAGACGCTGGAGGAAACGGCTGCCGTTGCGCGGAAATTGGGAGAATACCACGTACGGGTGATCCTGGATTACGGCGTGGAAGGTGGCGAAGAGGGCGAGAAAGGTTTCGATCATGCCTGTGCGGAATTCATTCGCGTGATCGCGTATGCCGCGACGCAGCCGAATATCCCTTTCATGAGCGTCAAGGTAACGGGGTTCGCGCGGATGGGGTTGCTCGAACAGATCGACTCCGCCATGGCGGCCGGGGAAGGAAGCCTGATGAAGCGGTATACGCGCGCGTTGGGGACCCTCGGTCCCTCGGCTACGGAAGAATGGCAGGCCGTGGTTCGCCGAATGCAACAGATTTGCCGGGCGGCCGCCGACCGCGGTATCGGGGTGCTCGTCGATGCCGAGGAATCGTGGATACAACATCCCGTGGACGTGCTGACCATCAATATGATGGACCAGTTCAACAAAGGGACCGTGGTGGTCTATAATACCATGCAATTGTATCGTACCGACAGGCTCGCGTTTCTTCGCGACTCCTATGAGGCCGCAGTGCAGCGGGATTTCGTGCTCGGGGCCAAACTGGTCCGGGGCGCGTATATGGAAAAGGAACGGCGGCGCGCGAAAGAGCTGGGTATCGAATCGCCGATCCAACCCGACAAGGAATCGACCGACAGGGATTACGATGCCGCCATCGAATTCAGTATCGCTCACCTCGACCGCATCGCGGTGATCGTCGCCTCGCACAATGAACGAAGCAATCTGCTGGCGGTACAGCTCCTGCAGGAACGCGGCCTGCCGATGGATCATCCGCACGTCCATTTTTCGCAGCTGTACGGTATGAGCGACAATATCACCTTCAATCTTGCGAAAGCCGGATGTGCCGTGAGCAAGTATCTGCCGTTCGGACCGATCCGCGACGTGATACCCTACCTGATGCGCCGGGCGCAGGAAAATAGTTCGGTGTCCGGGCACACCGGGCGCGAGTTGGGGCTTATTCGGAAAGAGCTGAAGCGCCGCGGGATGTGATTTTTTGAGCGCTGAATGTAAAAAATCCTTAGTTTTGCTGCCTGTTTATTCAAAACCGGGTCGTTAGCTCAGTTGGTTAGAGTACTACCTTGACATGGTAGGGGTCACCGGTTCGAATCCTGTACGACCCACGAAGCCGCATCGTAAATTGCACTCAATTTATCTTGCGGTTTTTTTATGCGCAGACCTGGCAATAGCTATAGTTCAAAAGGTTTGAAATCAACTAAATACAGATTGGGCAGCGCGGTTGGCGCAGGAAGCGCGGGTCACTGCCGCAGGCAGGAAAAATGAGGCTGGCCGGCCTTTTTAAACAACTTTTTCATAACAACCGGGTCAAAAATTGATTTGAATTGTAATGAGAAAACGGTCAGCCCCATTGGTGCGGTGTGTTTTGCTATACCGGGTTCGAAGCGTTTGTGCCACGGGCCGATGGCTTTTGAGGAGCCGTTGGCCGATCCTCCAACTCCGTCTTGCCGGGTGGTAAGCCCCGCGTTCCGTTAGCTTCACAGGTTTGAAAGGACCTGGTCCCTTTAGGGAACCACTACGCGGTGACCGGCGGTTTTAACCATTGCAATCCGTAAATAGGCGGGTAGCGGCTCGTCTCCCTGGTGCTCCATTCGTTTCGGAAACATGCGAGTAGGGGATGAGTCCCAGCTTCATGACAAACGGCATGTTCATCCTCACCGTCGGCGGCGGGACCTCCGTTCAGCTCATAGGAGTCAACACGGGGTTTCCGCCAATGCCGGTAGGCTTGCGGCCCCTCCGCGCGAAAAGAAAATTGACGTAATTTTAGGCATAAACATTTCTCTTATGCAAAAGATCAGCCCTTTCCTGTGGTTCGACAACAATGCGGAAGAAGCCATGAATTTCTATCTTTCTGTTTTCAGGGATTCAAAAGTGGTTAGGATTGCGCGCATGCCGCCAGGCGGACCGGGGCAGGAAGGAACCTTGCTCGTGGCATCGATCCAGCTGGAAGGGCTGGAGATCGTTTTGATGAATGGGGGGCCGGGTCACCCGCAAACCGATGCGTTTTCTTTGACGGTCAACTGCACGTCGCAGGATGAGGTCGATCATTACTGGGACAGTCTGTTGGCAGGCGGTGGGAAGGAGATTGCGTGCGGGTGGCTGAAAGATAAGTTCGGTGTTTTTTGGCAGGTAACCCCGACGATCCTCCCGCAGTTGCTAAGTGACCCGGACAAGGCAAAATCAGGCCGCGTGATGCAGGCGATGATGAAGATGGTCAGGCTGGATATCCCCACGCTGAAGGCGGCCGCGGAAGGAAAATGAGTTGCCGATGGGCGGTAGTCGGCGGTAGCCCGCCCGGCTCTCCAATAAGAATACGGGGAATGTAGACACATTCCCCGTTTCAAACGATTGCTTACCGGTGTCATACCGGATATACGGTGCACTAAAAGGACGATCAGTGGAAACCAATCTCCTGGCAGCTAGCCGTTCTGCCTGTATAGGAAAACACTAAAAAATGATGCTTGCTGCGTTGGTGCGGTAAGCCCTGCTGCTTCCGCGTGTGGACAGCAAACTAAAACGGTGCCATTTTAGCGGGCTTTGATAATCAGGCTGTTAATTTTGTAAGTAGCCGGCGGGTGTACGAAAATGATACGGCGCATGTGCGAAGACGTTCAACTGCCGCGGGTAACGCGGATAAAAAAAACCCGCCTGGTCAGGCGGGCTGGTTCATTCTCTGTTAAGGGACAGAGGGTATGCGCGTAGTTTTCATAGGTTTGGAACGGCTGATCTTCTACGGTTCCAGCCGGGGTCTTGGACGTTGGATTTTAGCTTCGGCTTTGTTGCCTTTGACCACCCAAAGATGAGACACGATCGGTCGCCGGCAATGGAATTTTGCGGCTCTTTTGCAGGGTTGATCGGGAAACTTAGGGGCTGTTAAGGACATTCACTTAGGGTCGAGTAGAGTCCGAAGAGCGGCATCGTAAAGTTACGATACGCGGGCGCGGCGGATGAGGGCGGAGATGAACGCGCTGGGGTGGAAAAAGATATCCTGCGTGCGGGGCTATCACTTATTGACAAGCGATGTCAGCGTCTCTTTGGTCATGTCGCGCACATATTGGGACGAGCCCGCCTGGTATTTTCCATCTTTTGATATGAAGGCATACCCCGGATATCCATTGAAAGAAAAGTAGGCGGACAATTCGGCATCCAATTTTTCGTCGATCAGCATATGTATCCCCGGCTGTTCGAGTTCCATTACTTTGGATTT
>DASZYU010000389.1:0-4874 GCA_035545215.1 Puia sp. | reverse complement strand
CCAGCTCCTCGATCCTTCCCTCGATGAGATGGTCGACCCGGTACCGTTTCTTGCTGTCCTTGTTATCGATCATGGGATCGCTGAAATTGTCCACATGCCCGCTCGCCTTCCAGACGGTGGGATGCATGAAAATGGCTGCGTCGATGCCCACGATATTCTCCTGCAACTGGGTCATGCTCTTCCACCAGTGATCCTTGATATTTTTTTTCAGTTCGCTGCCCCACTGGCCGTAATCATAAACGGCGCTGAGGCCGTCGTAGATCTCGCTGGAAGGGAAAATAAAGCCGTATTCCTTACAATGCGAAATGATCGCCTGGAACCTGTTGTTGTCGTTTGCCATGATTTGCTGATGTCTTTCCTGTATCCGCTTTCCGCGGCCTGGCGGCAAAGATAGCCCCCGCGCGCGAATTATCATCGCCAAATCGCCGGCACATTGCCCGTACGGCCCAACTGTCGTACATCCGCAGGATTTCGTTTCCGGGTATACCCGCGCCTGAAGGCATTTTGCTGAAGCCGGTTGCGGCCACCCTCACTTCAACTTCTCATTTTGCCTGTGCCGGCCGGCGTCCCGCAAGTTCTTCTTATCGAAATTCTTCGCCAGCGCTGCCGTCAGATCCACACCCGTCTGGTTGGCGATACAGATCAGTACCCACAATACGTCCGCCAGTTCGTCGGCCAGCTCCCTTCCCTTATCGGAATCCTTGAACGATTGATCCCCGTACAGCCGGCTCATCAACCGCGCTACCTCGCCGACCTCTTCGGTGAGGATCGCCATATTCGTCAGCTCGCTGAAATACCGGACGCCCGTCGTCTTGATCCATTCATCGACCAGGCGCTGCGCGTCCGCGATCGTCAGTGGCGTTTGAATCCCCGGCGTCTCCTTTTCATTCATGTGCTGCCCGTTGTAGTTGCGGTAAAAATACGTATTGATGCCAACAAATTTTTAGTTTAAATTAGGCTTCACTAAAAACTCAAACCGATGGATCAAGACCAATTATTTGCTGCATTTATCCCGTTATGGATTAGTTGTTTCGCCATCACCATCCTGGTGATCGTCGCCCAATGGAAGGTTTATCAAAAGGCCGGTCAACCCGGTTGGGCCTGCATCATCCCTGTTTATTCCTTTTGGGTATTGCTGAAGATCGTCGGCAAACCCGGCTGGTGGCTGATCATGATGTTCATTCCCATTGTAAACATCGTGTACGCAATCTGGACGATCAACATGCTGTCCAAGAGCTTTGGTAAGGACGAAGGCTTCACTGTCGGGCTGATCTTGCTCGGCTTTGTCTTCTACCCGATCCTTGGTTTCGGCAGCGCCCGCTACCTCGGGCCTTACGGAGATCCGGCGGCTTTCCAGGCAGCACAGCAATCCGATTTCGATTTCGACAGGAACAACCGTCCCCAATAGGACGCCCTGCCCCGACAGATAACAGAACGCCGCCCGATGGGCGGCGTTCCTATTGAAAAGCCCGCTTGCATGCGCCATGACAGGCCTCCGCCCGCCAGATCCCAGCGCCGGTGGTCGCTCTACCCGCCTACCGGCCATTCCCCAACAACAACTCCCCCTTCATGAACGTGTGCGCACTTCCCGTCATATACACCCGGCCGCGATCCAGGAGGCAATCCAGGTATCCGCGGCGTGCCGACAGCTGTATGGCGGAAAGCCTGTTCTTACCCAGCCTGGTCGCCCAATACGGCACCAGCACGCTGTGCGCGCTCCCGGTCACAGGGTCCTCATCGATACCCGACTGCGGAAAGAACCCGCGGCTGACAAAATCGATTCCCTCCTCCTGCCCCGGGGCCGTCACGATGATGCCGCGACCCGGCGCCGAGGACAATTTCTTGAAATCCGGCCGCAATGCCTCCAGCTCGCTGCGACTGTCCAGCACGACCAGGAAATCATAGGGCCCCTTGAGCAGCGGCGAAGGCGAAAGATGAAGCCCTTCGAAAACCAGATCCCCCGAGCCCGGCTCGACAGCCTCCGGAGGAGTTTCCGGAAAATTCAGGGTATACCGTCCCCGGGCACCGGCGCGCAGCACCTGCAGGTCTCCCGCGCGGCGCGTCTGAAACAGGATCGCCTCACCCGGGAAACCAAGATGCTCGAACAAAACATGACCCGAAGCCAGCGTCGCATGACCGCAAAGATCGACTTCTACCGTCGGCGTGAACCACCGGATCGAGAACCCTTTATCCGTCGGCACAAAAAAGGCAGTCTCGGACAGATTGTTTTCCATAGCAATGGATTGCAACAGGTCATCCGGCAACCATTCGTTCAACGGGACCACTGCGGCGGGATTGCCTTGAAAAATACGGCCCGCAAAAGCGTCTACCTGGTAAATTTGCATAATTTGAGGCTTGAAAACACCAAAGTTACCCGAATTGGAAACGTCCTTTCTGTATCAGATGCGCTTATTTTCGACAGATCAGATACAGTATCTCTACAGAATACTATTGTTATTTACGACCGCAATGGCCGGCATGGTCCGCGACGCTCAATACTCCGGATCTTCCTCAGCGCTAAACCCGCCATCGCACAGGCTCCGCAAATAGTTGCATAATGAAAATCCTCATCGTCGAAGACGAGATCGATCTCGCGCAAAGCATGGCCACTTACCTGAAAGGGGAAAACTACCTTTGCGAAATGGCGCACGACTGCCGGTCCGCGCTCGAAAAGATCGATCTGTTCGATTACGATTGCATCCTCCTGGACATTTCGCTCAGCGACGGCAACGGTCTCAGCGTCCTCAAAGAATTAAAGGCTAACAACAAGACCGACGGCGTCATTATCCTCTCCGCCAAAAATTCCATCGACGACAAGATCGACGGCCTCAACCTGGGCGCCGACGACTACCTGAGCAAACCGTTTCACCTGCCCGAGCTCAACGCGCGGATCGCCGCCGTTATCCGCCGGCGTCGCTTCGATGGAAATAAAACATTGGTTCTAAATGAATTGACGATTGATTTGGTCGGCAAAACCGTCGTTGTCGGCAACGAGCCGGTCGACCTCACCCGCAAGGAATACGACTTGCTTTTGTACCTGGCCTCGAACAAGAACCGCGTCATCTCGAAAAATGCGATCGCCGAACACCTCTCCGGCGAACAGGCCATGAGCTACGACAACCTCGACTTCATCTATTCCCACATGAAAAACCTCAAACGCAAACTGCACCAGGCCGGCTGCGGCGACTATATCCGCTCGCTGTACGGAATGGGCTACAAGTTCGAAGTCCGCAGCTGAGCGACCCAATCCCCCACGCCCGCATCCCCCCGCGCCCCCGACCACCCTTATTCCTTATTTTTACTATCCATCACGATCGTCACGGGCCCGTCGTTCAGTAATTCCACCTTCATATCCGCGCCGAACTCTCCCGTCAGCACCGGCTTGCCCAGGTGCGCCCCCAATACCTCGATCATGCGCTGATACAACGGGATGGCTACCTCCGGTTTACTGGCCCGGATATACGAGGGCCGGTTCCCTTTCTTCGTCGAGGCATGAAGCGTAAATTGGCTCACCAGCAGGATGTCGCCGCCCATGTCTTTCACACTCACGTTCATCACGCCCGCCTCGTCATTGAAGATCCGCAGACCAGTGATCTTGCCGCTCAACCATTCGATATCCGCTTCCGTGTCTGCATCCTCGATGCCGGCCAGCACAAGCAACCCCGCGCCAATGGCGGATTTGACCCTGCCTTCGATGCTGACGGAAGCGCGGCTGACGCGTTGGATGACGACTCGCATTTTTGTGGCTAAGATACAGCGGGAAGGCTCACCTGAGCGCTCCTTCGGCGAAAAGAAGACTCCTGCACGGCCGTGACCGCCATACCGACGATCATCAGCACCAGCACGATCGTAGCCATCCATTGCACCTGCCGGCCGAGGTAGTAGGACAGCGGCCGGAAAAAGAATTTGATGATATGACGGCCCGGCGCAAGCGAGAGCCCGCGCAAAACATAATTGGTCCGGATGATCGGCACCTCTTTGCCGTCGACATAAGCCTCCCAACCCCGGTCATAATATACTTCGCTGAAGACCGCGAACTGCCGCTGACGCGACTGCGAAACATAGGTGATCTGGTCGTTGTCGTTCTTCAACAGCTGGATATAGCCGGTAGAATCGGTCTCGCCGCCGACCCTTACCCTGGCGCTGTCCCTGGCAAACAGGATCGCGGTGTCCGCCGGATGGAACTTCGACAATGCGTTCATAACGTCCTGAGCCGACCGCTCGTATTTCACACCCTTTACGAACCACACCGGGCCCAGCGAACCCTTGTTGCGGACCACCGAGTCCCCGTCTTTCGACGGTTTAATGATGTACCGGGTGTTGAGCATATTGATGACCGGTGCGCAATTCGGGAAATTGAACAGCTGGCGGTTGATCAGGTCCTCGTAGATCTTCAGCCTCGCAGCATGGTACCCCCCGATCGAATTGTGGAAATAGGCCGTCATCGCGCCGTAAGTCAGCGCGCTGGACATGCTGTCGCGCAGGTCGAAGACCCGGTAGTACCCCTTGTCGGCCATTATCTGCCTGTCGGCATCCGTCGCCGAGAAGTTTTGCTGGTAATCGGCCCGCTCTTTATAATTGTCGCCGTTGAGATAGTTGAGGTCCATGGAAAGGATATCCCCGAAAGCCAGCACGCCCACGATGCCCAGCATCAGCGCCGGCCTCATCCGTCGCAGGATATACAGCGTGATCACCAGCGCGGCCGCGGTCACCAGTGCCAGGCTGCGGATCAGGCTGTTCGCGAACAGTTGCTGCCTGTCCTCGCGCAACCCGTGGATGAAGACGTTGACATACCCTACCGCCGTTCTTCCCTTACCGGTCGCACGCGCCAGCAGGTCGGCATCCCAACCGCTCGAATAATTGAGCCCGTAATA
>DASZYU010000388.1:0-9223 GCA_035545215.1 Puia sp. | reverse complement strand
CCCGCTGAAAAGCGTCGTCAGGGGCACAGGCATAGCGCTCAAGAATTACGACCGGTATCCGTTCGTCATGCGATAGAACGAGCCAGCCGTAAACACCATACTACCAACAGAAACTAGACACCGGTGCGTAACGTTTTTCTCTTCATCAGAAGGCATTTCAACTTCCTCTTCTTCCTGGTGTTGCAGATCATCGCCCTGTCCTTTCTGTTCCGGTTCAATAAGTTTCACCAGGCCGCCTTTCTCAACGTCAGCACCGAGATCACGGGGCGCATCAACGAACGCTACAACAATATTGAATACTATTTCCAGCTGAAAAAGACGAACGAATCCCTGGTGCAGGAGAACCTCCGGCTGCGCCAGCAGCTGAGGGACAACTACGAGGCCCCGGATTCCAACCAGCGGCTGATCCGCGACACCATCCGCAGCGATACGGGAAGGTCGTTCCTTAAATACAAGATCATGGAGGCGAAGGTCGTCAACAACACCACCTCGCTTCCGGATAATTACATCACCATCCACCGCGGTTTCGAACAGGGCCTGCGGCCCAACATGGGCGTCACCGGCCCACAGGGCCTGGTCGGGTCGGTGATCAACGTGAGCCGGAACTTCGCTACGGTGCAGAGCATGTTGCATCACCAGTTCCATGTGGTGGCCAAACTGAAGAATAGCCGGGAAACCGGAACCATCCAATGGGATGGCGCAAGTCCCTATTATGTGACCATGAAGAATATTCCGAGAAGCGTGAAAGTGGAAAAAGGCGACACGGTATTGACCACCCAGCTGTCCATTTTATGGCCCGCCAACCTGATGATCGGTACGGTCGCCGAAGTCGTGCCCGACATTTCTTCGAACTTCTACACGCTTAAAGTGAAGACCGCTACGAATTTTTCCACGCTGGAATATGTGTATGTTATTGATAATCTTCAATATGATGAACAAATGAGGCTGGAAGACTCCACGCGCAAAAAAGTCCAATGAGCGAATTGCTGAAAAATACCGTCCGGTTCGTTCTCTTTATCCTCGTGCAGGTGTTCATCCTTTTCAAAATGCCGCCGCTGCACCGCTTCATCACGCCGTACCTGTACTACCTGTACATCCTCTGGCTGCCTTTCAGCCTCTCGCGCATCGGCATCACCTTTATCAGCTTTTTCTTCGGGCTGTGCCTGGACTATTTCACCAAGACACCGGGCCTTCACGCCGCCGCCTGCACGCTGATCGCATACGTGCGTCCTTTCGTCATCGGGCTGCTGATCTCGCAGGAGGGCGCCGACAAGAACTATGTGGCGCCATCGATCGTCAGCATGGGCTGGGCGCCATATGCTACCTATGTCATCGTACTGACGGTGTTGCATCATGCTTACCTGGTCCTGCTCGAATGGATGAATTTCGGAAACTTCATATTCTTCATCGGAAAAGTGATCGCCTCGTCGGCGGTGAGCCTGCTGCTGATCCTGCTGACGGAGATGCTGTTCTTCCGCAAACAAAAGTTCAGGACCAATACAATCTGATCCACCAGTTTAGACGTTTAATCCGTACCTTGGAGGTAGTAAATCCATATGCCTGTATTCAATCAATCGCGCAGTAATATCATTCGCCTCATTTTCGCAGGTATGTTCCTGATCATCGCGGCCCAACTCTTCCACCTGCAGATCATCTCCAAGAAATACCAACAGCAGGCCCAGGAAAACGCGCTCTTCCGCAAAAGCGTTTATCCGAGCCGCGGCATCATCTTTGACCGGAAGGGCAGGGCTATCCTCAACAATACTATTCTCTACGACCTGATGGTTACGCCTGCCCAGGTGAAGAATATCGATACGGGCTACTTTTGTCAGCTGATGGGCATCGATACGGCGGAATTCCGCCATCGCATGCTGAGCCCGAAGATCAAGGGGAGCCCGTTCCGCCCCGTGTCGTTCCAGGATTTGCTTCCCCCGGAGGTGTATGCGCGGATGGAAGAAAATATCTGGAAATTCCCCGGCTTTAACCTGCAGGAACGCCCCGTCAGGGTATACCCGTACAATGCCGCTGCCCATATCATGGGATATGTCGGCGAGGTGGATTCTGCCGTGATACGCCGCAGTAACAACTACTATCAGCTGGGCGACTATGTGGGCCGTAGCGGGCTCGAGCAATACTATGAGCGCGAGCTGATGGGACAACGGGGTATTGAATTCTGGATAAAGGATAACAAAAACCGGCTTGTCGACCACTACCAGGGCGGCAGACTGGATACGCCGGCCATCGCAGGAAAGAATCTGCACACCTATCTCGATATCGAACTGCAACAGCTGGCTGAACGGCTGCTCTATGGCAAGACAGGCGCCGCCGTCGCGCTGGATCCTGCCACCGGTGGCATCCTGGCTATGGCCTCGGGGCCGGGCTACGATCCGAACTCGCTCACGGGCCCGGATAAGCAAGCCAACTATGCCAGGCTGGTGCTGGATGTCTCCGGCCCCTTGTACAATCGCGCCATCAAAGGTCTGTACGCTTCCGGCTCCACGTTTAAACCCATCGCCTCGCTCATCGGCCTGGACGAAGGGGTGATCACCCCGGCCAGCGGTATCAACTGTCTCGGCTATTATTATGGCTGCGATCAACCCCGGAAATGCGAAGAAAGAGCGCCCGGTCATGCCGCCAATTTGCGCCTGGCGATTGCCAACTCCTGTAACTCTTTTTTTTATAACGCCTTCCGGCTGGAGGTCGATAATCCGGCCTACCACAGTGTCCGTATAGGCCTCGAACATTGGCACGACTATGTCACCGCCTTCGGGCTCGGCCACCGAACCGGCGTAGACCTTCCCAGTGAAGACGGCGGCAACGTTCCCGATACCACGGCATACGACCGGGAATATAACCGCAGCTGGAACTCCTGCACCATGGTCACCATCGGCATAGGCCAGGACAAGCTCCTGGTGACGCCGCTCCAGATGGCCAACGCCATCTGTATTGTGGCCAACAAAGGGTACTATTATACACCGCATTTCGTCAGGAGTATCGAAGGTGCTGCTGAAGAAGATACGCTGCTGAGCCGTTTTCATATCAAACACGAGCCCGTTTCGCATATCTCCGACGCCGATTTCGATGTCGTGCAGGGCGGAATGCAGGATGTAGTGGAGATCGGAACGGCCAAGGCGGTCCGCATCCCCAATATCCTGATGTGCGGCAAGACGGGTACCGCGGAAAACAAAACGGTGATCGAGGGAAGGGTCGTTAAGGAACGTTCGCACTCCTGGTTCGTTTGTTTCGCGCCCCGGGAGCACCCCCGCATAGCCGTGGCAGTTATCGTCGAGAATGCCGGGTATGGCGCCGCCCAGGCCGCGCCCATCGCTTCACTGCTGGTGGAGAAATACCTCAACGACACCATCGCTACCAACCGGCTGGCGCTCGTCGACGAGATCACCAACCGCAACCTGATGGCCCGCTATCTCGTGCGGCGGCAGTTCAAAGAAGATTCGGTCCGCGCCGCCATATGGGCCCGGCAAAGCGGCGACAGCAGCCGTTGGATCAAATACCAGACGCCGGCCTTTCGCTACATGATGCTCGACACGTCGGACGGTTCGCGCAGCCCGCTGATGCTCAATCTGATGAAACCCTCGCCTTACAAGAGCGCGCTCGCCGAACGGCTCGCCAAGGAACGCGCCAAAGCGGCAGCGGCAACCATCGGGCTCGATTCTGCGATGAAGGTGACTGCTTCAGGTGATACCGGCAAGCGTGCCGCTCCGCGGCCGCGGCGGGACACCTCGGGTCATCCTGCAGGCGGCGGCAATACGGTCGCGCCGGCAGGCGATAGCAGCGGTTCAGGTGGCTCACCACCGGCCGGTCGCCCCCAAAGACCCCCCGATTCCCCGAACCATAAAGACTCCACGCGATGAACCAGAGAAACCCCACGATATCGAAAGGCGTCGACTGGTCCCTGGTATGGATCTGGTTCATCCTTTGCGCCATCGGTATCACCAGTATTTTCGCTGCCTCGTATCACGAGGGCGATAATGTGATCCAGGGCTTCATCTCGTTGAAGACAGACTATAGCCGGCAACTGCTTTTCTTCATCCTGGCCGGGGTCGTTGGTACATTCATTCTCCTGACGGACAGCAAATTCTTCACGGCCACGGCTAATTTAAGCTATGCCTTCGGCATCTTCCTGCTGCTGTTGGTCTTCCCATTTCACTCTCGCATTAAAGGCACGGAATCGATCATCAAGTTCGGCAGCGCGTTCAACCTGCAGCCCGCCGATCTTTGCAAGCTGTTCGTCAATCTCGCGCTCGCCAAATACCTGTCGAGGGTCGACACGAACTTTACCCGTCCGCGTGCCCACCTTATCGCCACGGCCATCGCGCTCGCGCCTGCGGCATTGAGCATCCTGCAACATGAGATGGGCCTGTCGCTCGTGTATTTTTCGTTCTTCCTGGTCATGTTCCGCGAGGGCCTTCCCCCCTCGGTCCTGATCATCGGTTTCTCCTTCTCGGTGCTGGTCGTCGCCACGCTGCTGCTCGAGCCCAATACGCTCGCGCTCATCCTCACCGGCATCGCGATCGTAGCCATCTATGTGCTTCGCAGGGTGATCAAACGGAACCGCTCGGTCCTCTTCCTGATCGCAGGCATCTGGTTCGTGTGCGTCGGCGTACAGCGATTCGTCGTGCCCTTCGCGTTCGATCATATTTTCCAGCCCTACCAGGTCAAACGGATCTTCGACGCGATCGGTAAGGACTATGTGCCCAAGGATCAGGCAACAGCCGCGGCGCTCGAGAACGAACAGCGGAAGAGCGGCAAAAAAGCGAACGACAATTACAACGTCAAACAAAGTAAGATCGCCATCGGCAGCGGCAGCCTGATCGGCAAAGGCCTGCTCAAAGGGACACAGACGCGGTATGATTTCGTTCCCGAACAAAAGACCGACTTCATCTTCTGTACGATAGGAGAAGGCTTCGGCTTTCTCGGCAGCATGGTGTTCCTCGGCATTTATATGGTGCTGTTGATGCGGATCGTTACGATCGCCGAACGACAACGGAGCGTGTTCAGCCGGTGTTATGCCTATGGCGTAGCCAGTGTGCTTTTCTTTCATATCGTGATCAACGTTTGTATGACCATCGGTCTGGCCCCAGTCATCGGTATCACCTTACCATTCATCAGCTATGGCGGTACTTCCCTGCTGACCTTCAGCGTCATGCTCTTTATCCTGGTGCGCCTCGACGCCGACCGCCAGATGGTTTTGAGGTAGCCGGCCGCCGCGCTCAATTCAGTATCTTTGCGCCATGCAAATTCTTCCGCTGTCAGAAGGGGCTTTCACCATCGATAAGACCAAACGTTTCGTTCCGTTCGATCTCGAAAAAGACGATCTTCAACAGCGCAGTACCGGTAGCCTGCTGGTGGAGATCCAGCCGTTTGCCGTCGTGACGACGGACGATATCCTCGTGATCGACACCGGGCTGGGATTCGAACGGGGCGGGCAGTTGCAGCTCCACGCCAATCTGAAAGCGAGAGGGATCGAGCCGGAAAAAGTGACCAGGGTTTTGCTGAGCCATTTGCATAAGGACCATGCGGGTGGTATCTGCCCCGAGGGACGAATGTCCTTCCCGAACGCGCACTACTACGTTCAGCGTCGCGAACTCGAATATGCATTCATGAAAGGCCCGACGTCCTATCTAACCGAAGAACTGCAATGCCTCACGATGTCTCCGCAGGTCGTCCAGCTGGACGGCGACGGAGTGCTCGACGGCTATATCCGCTACCGCATCACCGGCGCGCATTGTCCGTGGCATCAGGCGTTCTGGATCGTGGACGGAGGTGAGACCGCCTTTTTTGGCGGCGACGTGGCGCCCCAGTTACAACAGATGAAAAGCCGGTTCGTGGCGAAATACGACTATGACGGAAAGGCGGCGATGGAATTGCGGCAGGAGTGGTGGAAACAGGGCCATGAGGAAGGCTGGATCTTCTTATTTTACCATGATGTGAAGACGCCGCTATTCGATGCGCGGCACTGATCCCTGGCCCGCGGCGGGTGTGACATTAAAGCGGGATTAAAAACGCTTCGCACAAAAAAGGCCTGCCCTGGAAAGAGCCGGCCGTTGCTAACCTATGAAAAACACCAGGTTCAAATATCGTTGATTCCGATATCCGCCGATAAAATTTTTCGGCGAATTGCGGAAATGTCGGGGTCTATGGATCTTATCCGGCGCAGCGCGGTTGGTCGGGCTCAGTGTAGCGGCGGAGGATAGCGCCTGCCTTGCATTTGCTGTCTGCGTATCATTTCACGCCGGACCATTTCGTTGAACTCTTTTTCAGCCAGGAAGAAATCGTTGATCTTTCCGGGCTTGATGGCCTTCAGGAATTCCACGCTGTATTTTTTCTTGATATTGAGCAGCGACTCTTCGAGTTGGATCTCATTCTTGTCGTTCCGGAATGTCTGATAGGCCTGACGCACCTCTTTCGAATATTGCTCGTAGATCGGCCAGAATTTTTGCGCCTCTTCGGGCGTCAGCGCCAGGCGGCGCGTAAGCCAGCCGATCTTATAGGATTCCAGCAATCCTGCGTCTGCCTGGCCTTGCGGCCTGGGTTGCGACTGTAGGGGCGGGGCCAGCCAGCAAAGGATTACCAATACGGAAATTACTTGTTTCATTGTTGCTGCTAATTCGTTGCAATGTCCTGTGCTCCTCCATGCTCTTCCATATATTGTTTCAATTCCCCGTCGGGTACGTCCCCTATAAGGGTTTTAAAATCGATATCGTTCATGTCGATGGTCGCCGTATTGTTCGATATGTTGGACAACGGTTGCGCCAGCGTGGTATCCTGGTCCGAAAGGAAATTCTGCAACTCCGCATCGCTGACGTTCGAAAGTCGATTGGCAATCTCGGTTTGCGATGCCGGGCCGTTGGCGGCGGGCCGATGCCAGCGTAACCAGCCGACCGTAAAGATAAGACCGGCCAGGACAGCCGCTGCAGAATATCGCATCCAGCCGAGGCTCCGGCGTTTGCGCGTTTGCAGCGAAATCACTCTCGCTTCGCCCGCGGCGGGCGCGGACGACTGTTCCGTTTTTGCGAGGACTACCGCCGGAAAGGTGTCGAAATAGCCTTCGGGCGCCACATAGGGATGCTGGTCCCTAAGTACCGCCAAAAGGGGGGATAGTTCCCCGAAATAGCCTTCCGGTACCCGGTAGGGGGTGTCCCGCCCGATCTGCGCGAGCAGATCCGAAACGGGGTCTGCATCCGCAGCCGCTGCTCCGGCCTTTATCCGCGCCAGCACCCCTTGCGCAAAACCGTCAAAATATCCTTCTGGAACATTGTATGTCAATGACTTAGCATCCTTCCAGCCGGATACCCTTTTGAGCGCCGTTTCCGGCAACTGCTTGAAATAGTCTTCCGGCACCTGGTAAGGCGTCAGGCGGCTGATCCCCGCGACAGACGGACTCAGCGACCTCAATTCCTCCAATATTTCATTCGTGCCGTTCATCTATTTTCAGACCCCCCTCATTAATCAAAGTTTAATGATTCAGGATATAATCCTCTATTTTTTTGACAGCATGATGATAGGACGCCTTCAGGGCTCCCTCGGAAGTGTCCAGGACCCGGCTCATCTCCTCATAAGGCATTTCGTCATAATACCGGAGCGTAAATACAACTCTTTGTTTTTCAGGCAATTGTTGAATCGCCAGTTGCAGCTTCCACTCCAGCTTGGTAGCGTCGAAATGTTTGTCGGCAACAATCTTGTTGGTCAGGCCCGACTCCACCTCGTCGAAGGAGACCGCCGACTTCCTTTTCTGTTGTTCGAGGTAGCTGAGACATTCGTTGGTCGCTATCCGGTACAGCCAGGTATACAGTTGGGAATCTTCCCGGAAATTGTCGAGCCCGTTCCAAACCCGTATGAACACGTTTTGCAATACGTCGTTGGCATCCTCGTGCTCGACGACCATCCTCCGGATATGCCAGTACAGTTTCTCCTGATACTTTTTGATAATGGCGGTAAACGCCCTCTCCCTGGTTTCAGGATCCCGGAATTGTAACAGCAGCTCGGTGTCTTGAATGGTCACTGCGGCTGATTGTGTTTTATTTGTTTTTTCTCGCGATTACTTTTTCGGCGGCTGCGACGATATCGGGCGAGTCCAGGTGATATTTCTTCAACAGTTCCTCCGGCTTGCCGCTTTCGCCGAACGTATCCTGCGTGCCGACGAATTCTATCGGTATCGGGAAGTTCCGCGATACGGTCTGCGCCACGGCGGAACCCAGGCCCCCGATGATGTTATGTTCTTCGGCCGTTACCGCGCACCGTGTCTTTCGGACAGAACGAAGGATCGCAGTTTCGTCCAGCGGTTTGACGGTATGGAGATTGATCACCTCCACCGAAACCCCTTTCTCCTGGAGGATCTTTCCCGCCTCGATCGCCTTCCAAACAAGATGACCGCAGGCGAAAATGGATACGTCGCTTCCTTCCGAGAACACCTGTGCCTTGCCGATCTCGAATGGCAGCCCCGCCGTGAAGATCGGCCAGACAGGACGCCCAAACCGGAGGTAGACGGGTCCCTCGTGATCCGCGATGGCGACCGTCGCGGCCTTCGTCTGGGCGTAATCGCAGGGCACGATAACGGTCATGCCCGGTAGCATTTTCATCATTCCGATGTCTTCGAGGATCTGGTGCGTCGCTCCGTCTTCACCGAGCGTGAGGCCGGCGTGCGAGGCGCAGATCTTGACATTCTTGCCCGAATAGGCGACCGATTGCCGGATCTGATCGTAGACCCTGCCCGTGGAAAAATTGGCGAAGGTGGTGGTGAACGGTATGTGGCCGCCGATCGTCAGTCCCGCCGCAATGCCGATCATATTCGCTTCCGCGATGCCGCATTGAACATAACGTTCGGGGAATTCTTTCATGAAAGTGTTGAGCTTCATCGAGCCGGCGAGGTCTGCCGTAAGTGCTACGATATTGGGGTTCTTGCGTGCCGCTTCAACGATCCCGTCTCCAAATCCGCTGCGTGTGTCTTTCTGTCCGGTTACCTGGATGTCCTTTAACATTAGTAGTGTGATTTTTAGCCTTACAAAGTAAATGAAATGCGGCAAAAAACGGCGCAAAAAAAATTTTTCGCCGCCGTTCGCCCGATGCGCGAAGTGCCTGGCCGGGCGCGGCCCGGTGCACTAATTGAATTTACTGAATTTCCCATTGTAGAATTTCTCATCCGCCACCAGTTTCTGTTCCCACTTCCAGGCGGTCGACAACATGTCCTCGAGCCCGTATTCTA
>DASZYU010000387.1:0-5042 GCA_035545215.1 Puia sp. | reverse complement strand
TCCGACGCTGCGCAGGAAAGTCGACTTACCTCCCTGGTTGGCCCCCGTAATGATAACGAGTCCTTTACCGGCATCATCGAGATCGTTGCCTGTGATGCGCCGGTTCATGTTCAGGGCCAAACAGGGATCGTAGAGACCGGCGCACGAATATCTTTTTTCGCCGCGCAGCGCCTCGGTCGAAGGAAAACAGCTGTCTTCTCCCAGCGTTGCCAGCTTTTCCCTGAGATTCAAACCGCCCAGGTAGAACGCCAATTCCGCCCTAAGCTGCGTGAAGAAGGCCAACACATGACCCGCCGCGCCCTCCATGATTGCCGCGGCGCGCGCAATGCCTTCATCTCTCAAAGCGGATAAGGCTCTCGCCCCACTTTCGTCACGAGGATGCAGCGCGAAGGTGTAGACCCCTTTCGGGCTGCCGGCAAACAGGCGTTTCCACCAGGGCAAAGACTTATCCGAAAGACGACGGAGCACATACCCGATGCCTTTATTACCGGCGCCCAACGAGCCGCTGATGAGCAGCCCCCTCCTGAAGCGCAGGTCTTCCAAATGGATCCCGACTTCTTTCAGGTAGTCCGGTCCCAACTCGTCCCGGAACGAGGATAACAGGCGCCGAAAACCTTCGGATTGAAATTTCCCGGTGAATTGTTCGGCAAATTGTCTCAGACTGCCCAGGTAATCAGCCAGGAGCTCCATCAAGCCCACGGCGCTGGACAAGACGGAAGAAGGATAGCGTGAACCAAAGCTGAACCAATGGCCCTTTTTTGCTTCCAGGGCAGCTACCGCAATGTCATAAAGGGCGCGTACCGCCTCGGGTTGAGCCAGGCAATCCCGGAGTATGTCCTGCCGGTAAGCGATGGTGTCCGCGTCGTTGTCGAGTCCCGTCAGGATCGTTACCCGCGCCATCTTCATCAGGAATTCATCGCCGCCGGCCATCGCCGTGAAAAGGGTTCCCAGATCGAGGTCCGTGACCAGGGCTTCGCTATTCCACGGAAGCGGCAGCCCCGGTTCGAAGTCTTTCGTTTTATAATGCAGCCATACCCTCATGACGGCCACCTCCTTTTCAGGTCGGTATAGGTGACCCGATATTTTTCCGCAATAGCCTGTGCATACGCCAGACCGTTGGCGTCCCGGCGAATGATCTTAAAGGTCCGGGTCTCCACCTGACCGGTGTGCACCTCGCTGACCATGCTGATCGTCTTGTCGCTTTTGCCAACGATCTCATCGATGAAGGTGACCCAAACGCAGATCGCATCGAGTTCATCGATACGAAGCATCACTTTACCGCTCAGGAAAATAGCATCCTGGAGGGTTGCCGAAGAAAGGATCTCGTTGAGGATAACGATGCTTCGGGGAGTCGCTTCTTCCAGGATCGCATGCAGGCGGATGAGGTCGTCTTCCAATTTGCTGTGTAGATCACCCGCCTTTTCCTCGCGTTCAAAATGGGTAAAAAGGCTATCGAACAGGAAGACCCGGGCCTCCCGACCCGGTATGGGGAGCCCCAATGCCGCCAGGTAATGCAATTGCCCGAACATCCGTGAAAATGTCGTTTTCCCGCCCTGGTTCGGTCCCGATACGATGATGATGCGTTCTCTACCCCGCAAGGCCATATCATTGCATATTACCGGTCTGTTTTCACCGGTGAGTTTATGGGCCAGCGCCAAATCGAAACCGTTTGTGCAGAACACTTGCTTTTCGGAATCCGAGACGGCCGGATAGCAAAAGGAAAGCCCCGCGTTTTTCACACGATCGATATATGCCAGCCATCCCAGATAGAATTGTATTTCCCGGTCGAACCCCGATATATGTTTTTCCAGGAAACCGGTATGTTGCCGGCAATACTCGTCCAACTGACGGAATAGCGTCGGATACAACGATGCCACGCCATCGAGAATGCGCGCCTCGACATGGTTCATCTCGTCGTTGTCGGGAAATTCCAACATCTCTCTCATCGGTGCCCCTCTCTTCCCTTCTACATCTTGTTCGGCGCGGGCAGGAGAATCCGCATTTTCGTGACGGAATTTACCGAAAAGCCGCTCCACCTCTTGCGTATAATCAAGCTCCTGACCGGGCATTCGTACCTGCACGACCAGGTCTTTGACATAGATACCGTATGCGACCGTGGATAGCTCCCCGAGCAGCGCGCTTGTTTCGGAGGCCAGCACCAGGAATTCGCCGGACGCCAGATAGTGTTTCAAAAAAACGTGAAAGGCGGTCAGACCGCTCGAACGGTACCCGTATGCATCGAGGTCCTGCACGAGTTGAAGTACCGCCCGCCAGTAAATGTCGACTGCTTCCAGGAAAAAACGCTCCCGTTGGTATTTATAATAGGTCTTGTCTTCGGCTGGCAATCGCCGGCGCATGTTCCGCATAGCCGTCGCGAACAGGACTATGCGGTTTTTAAATGCGGGATCCTCCATATCCCGAAACACTTCCTGCCGATAAAGGATCGTTTCAAGCCGGTGCAGCGGCGTGTAAAAAAATGACTCCAGCGCATATCCCTTCCTGTCCGCTGCAATCGCGTTCACCACGAGGTCGAGATTCAGATCGTGAAAGCATGCAGGCGCCTGCATGGACAGGTCCGGTGTCGGACCGTCAAAGAGAATGCTGTGAAAATCCGAAGAGGGACTATCGTACTGCTCCATGATCGGATGGTTGGGTGATCGGATGCAGCGACTGTTGAAGGTCATCAACGGCGTCCAGCTTTTCTCGAATTTTCTGAATGTTCTCCGCCAATGCCGGCGCGTAACCGGCTTGCAGCGCGACGGCTTCAGCGAGCAGGGCATCGAGATGGCCGATCAGCTCGCGCAATCGCTGGTCGAGCGCCGAGGCGAATTTTCGCAGGGATTCCTGGATGCGGTAATCGAGGTTATACATCGCCGACGCGCAATTGCGAAGGATCAACTCCTGGTAGTAAGCCAGTAGCCGGCGATAAAATCTTTTGCGACGGATGGACTGGAAGGGCGAACGTCTGAACAGCGAGGATTTCGGAGCAGGCAACGGGCCGGCATCGGTGCTTTGATAATAAGGAGCATACACCTCGAGATCGAATTTTTTGGCGATAATATCGAAAGGAAGGCCCATCACTTCGGAGAACTGGCGGGTCACCTGCCATAAGAAGCTGTCGGGCTGGCCGGCATATTGCCGCAGCAGGTGGTCGAACCGCTCTTTGACATCGACTTCGAGCGACGACCTGGCCGATTCGAGCCGGTCCAGGATTTCTTTAGTGAGGACAGCACATTTGTCGCGGAAGCTTTCTGCGTTGCCGGAGACCGATAATATTTTATCGGACAGACCTTCGCGAAGAATATCACTTTCTTTTTGCAGGACATCGCGCACATGATCCTGCAGACGCCGGGCCTGGCCTCGCAACAGAACTTCGAAATCGTCTTTTTGGCTGTCCAGCAAACGGGGAATTTCTTCCAGCCGTCTGCGACGGTCCCCCAGTTCCTGTACGGGTAGCTGCAGGGTCTCGAGACGGAGCCGCAACAGGAACCGGAGGTGTTCGCAGGCCCGGCCGATCCTCCTGGCAATGACCTCTTCGAAGAGCGCGCCGCCTCCTTCTTCCAGGATCGCGCGAATACGGTCCCGCAACGCGTCGATATTGGCGGACGCGTGTTTTCCCTGCTGAAAGTCCCGCGCGGAAACAGGGATGATCTGCACTTCCCCTGGTGATAGCCCGACCTGCTCGACAATGATCCGTTGGTCATGGACCAGCAATTGCCGAAGCTCGTTCCCGGAGAGTAAGTCCTTTTTATTCAACACGAACAGGATGGCAGGGACGGTTTGTCTCAGCGTCTTCAGGAATTCGATATCGGCCTGCGAAACGGGAAGATCGGCACTCAAGACAAAAAGAGCGGCATCGATGCGCGGAATGAAATCGAGGGTGGTGGCCGTATTATGCGTGTAGGCCGAACCCAACCCGGGAGTATCGATGAGGGTCATGGTTTGGAGGACAGGCAATACCCGATCGAATATGCGCACCACGGAGACGCCTTTTTCATTGGCCGGGTTTTCCTCCTCGCTGACATAGGCAGAGATGCCGGCCACCGCGGTATCCAGATGACGCCCATCATTGAAACAGACACGGGCGAATGATTTTTCCGGGTCATGCTCGAAGGACGTAATGATCGCCGTTAGCGGTGTGACACCGACGGGCGCCAGCGGACAACCCAGCAAGGAGTTGACGAGCGATGACTTACCCCGCTTGAAAAGGCCGAGAACAACGAGGTTGATCTTCTCCTGCGCCAGCTTTTCCCGGATCTCCGCCAATTCGGAAACCAACTGTTGATCGCCGATCCCGGAGCCGAGCGATTCGAGGGTGTCGAGCCGATATCGTAAGTGCGTTGTCATGCTTGCGATGTTGGTTGGCCATATCGAAGAAAATGATCATAGGCGCTGCCCAATCCCAGGGCATGGATATGCCGAAGTGTAGCGTCGGTGTCATAAGGAACGTACCGGAACCTAACCGAAAGCGATGCAGGTTCTTCCATCCGGATCTGGTCATCGAAATCGAGCAGGACATAACAGGCGTCGGGGTTTCCGTGTTTCGGTTTGCCAACAGAGCCGGCATTGATGACATGCCGGTAGAAAAGGCGGTTTTCCTTTTGCTGGAAAACCGGCTGATGAAAAGGGCGGTGGGTGTGGCCGAGCAGGAGAATATCGGCCCCGGCGCTATCGAGCAGCGCGCGGAGCACATCGTCTGGGACGTTGGGCTCGATATACTCGTTATTGCTCAGCGGGCTGCCATGCGTAAAATGGATCCGGATCGAATGAAACGCGTACCGGCATTCCAGCTGAAGGCTGAAGGGAAGATTACGAAGAAAGGCACGGTTGGCGCCCGTGATCACACTGTCTACCTTCAGGATGGAGGCATGTCCGAATGCTTTTTGCTCCGCGCCGGAAAAGGAAAAGGGGAATGTCGTTTTTCCGAAGCCGATGCCTTCGTCATGGTTGCCCTGAACGGTTGGGATATTCGATTGCCGGACCAGGTGGATCACCTCATTGTCCCATCCGGCAAAATTGACCAGGTCGCCCAGACAATAGAT
>DASZYU010000386.1:0-3907 GCA_035545215.1 Puia sp. | reverse complement strand
GGGGACTTCTGGTTTCCTGCAAACGGGAGGCGCCTCCCGCGTATTCCGAAAATTGGAAAAAACCGTCCCTTAATGAGAAGGCCGGATTCGGGGGAATACCGATAGCGGATTGATCTATAATACCTACGAAGTTTGGTATCCGGTTGGATATTATATATAAAAACAGGGATGAAAATAGTATCTTCATCTCTATAATCTGTACCGATGAAAAAGCCAACCTTGTTTCCTGTAAACAGGTATATCCCTATCCTGTGTTCACTGGCCGCGATAAGCCTCTTCTCCGGCCGGCGGGCGGCGGCGCAAAGCTGCGCGATCGCCAACAGTACATCGATCAGTACCTATCCCAATACTTACTATCCCGCAACAGCTTCCGCCTCGGCAGGCAGCAAAAACATCACACTGGGTTCCGTCAGTCTCGGGACCGTTCCGATCAGCAGCGGGGACGTACTCCTGGTCATTCAGATGCAGGGAGCGCAGTACAGCTCGAACAATAGCGTCAACTTTGGCGATGGTATGGGGACCGGCAAGGGTTACTATAACAATTCGTTCCTGATGGCGGGGCAGATGGAATATGTCATCGCTTCGAACAGCGTGCCGCTTACGGGGGGAACACTCAACATTACGACGGGATTGACCCACTCCTATCAGAATTCTGCTGTGGGCACCTATGGCCAGTACACTTTTCAGATCATCAGGGTACCTGTCTATAACGATCTCGTGTTAACGGGAACGATCACCGCTCCGCGTTGGGATGGCAGTCAGGGCGGCGTCGTCGTGCTTTTTGCGATCGACAATATCAATTTGAACGGGCAGAAGATCGATGCTTCCGGCCTGGGTTTCCGGGGTGGCGGCGGCCGGTCCCTGACAGGCGCCGGCACCGGCTCGAACAACGACTATATGACGCGCGCTTCGCGAAATGCCAACGGCAGCAAGGGCGAGGGCATCGCGGGAACCCCGAAGTACACGAATAACAACAATACCTCTTTGGATGTGATCAGCAGTGAAGGCTATCCCAGCGGCAGTTATGCCCGGGGTGCGCCCGGCAATGCAGGCGGCGGAGGAACCGATGGTAATCCGAATGCTGCAAACGATCAAAATACCGGCGGCGGCGGCGGCAGCAATGGTGGTGCGGGAGGCCAGGGCGGTAACTCATGGAGCACCAATATCGCCAGCGGGGGACTCGCCGGCGCGGCGTTTGCGCAGGTATCCGCCTCGCGACTGGTCATGGGTGGCGGAGGTGGCGCCGGCACCACGAATAACGGTACGGGTACGCCCGGAAGCGGACTGGCGAGCAGCGGTTCGGCAGGCGGTGGTATCGTCATCCTGATCGCTCAAAACGCGATCACAGGAACGGGCACCGTCGACGTCAGCGGATCGGATGCCAACGCTACGGTACAGAACGACGGTGCGGGCGGAGCGGGCGCAGGCGGCTCTGCCCTGATCTATAGCGCCAATGGTACAACCAGCAATGTCACCGTACTGGCCAGGGGCGGTAACGGGGGCATCAACCAGGGATCGGGCGGCTCTTCGCACGGCCCAGGCGGCGGCGGGGGCGGCGGCGTCATCTATTCGAATGCCAGCCTTAATGCTGCAAGTACGGTAGCCGGCGGATCTGCGGGCACAACTGCCGGCGGAACGACCAATTATGGCGCGACGAGCGGATCGACCGGGAAGATGGTCACCAATATGAGCGCAGCGAGCATGGCCCAGATATCCCTGAGTTGCGTAGTGCTGGCCGCAGGCTTTACCGATGTAACGGCCCGACCGGACAACGGCGTGGTCAATGTCGGGTGGAGTGTTGCGGACGAGACGGGTACGACCGGCTACGTCGTCGAACGGAGCAGCGACGGAGTGCATTTCGATGCCATCGGAAATATGCCGGTCAACGGGACGGGCACCGATAACGGATATCAATACACGGACAATACTGCCGAAGCGGTCGGCGGTACGCTTTATTACCGGATCCGCGCAACGGAAACCGGCAGTCACGACCTCTACTCGAGGATCGTTTCTGTAGCGCTGAGCCCTGTAACGGTGACAGGTAAATTAACCGTCTTTCCGAACCCTGCGAAAAGCATCGTGACGGTCAGCTTCACAATGACGGGTCCGCGGCTCGTCCATCTTGGTCTTTTCGACCAGCAAGGAAGTATGCTGTGGGAGCGCCAATACCAGGCGAGCGCCGGTCGGAACAGTCTGCAGATCGACAAGATAAGTTCGCTGCCGGACGGCATCTATCTCCTGCAATCGTCCGACGGATTGAATCTCCGGGTGGCGAAGGTCTTTGTGCAGCATTAATCGAGGTTGACGCGGAAGCTGAGACCGGCGCTGTAAAAGACTCCGTACTCACTCACTCTCATCTGGTCGCTTGGTTTGCCGACCGCCCTGAAATGGCTGTATTTGCCATGGTTGTTGTTGTAATAGCCCAATTTCCATTTTGAATTGATATCGACATCATATCCGAGTGCGGCGTATACTCCGAGCTGCAGGCTTTGGAAACGCAGCGGGTACCAGAAGAACCTTGCAGCCGGCTCGACGAAGAGCCCTCTTCTTCTCAGGGCCAGCGGTGATTGGTTTTGGGTTGCCATCTGCCGGTATTCCGATGGTACCTGGCCGTTGAGCGTGATGATATCACCATGCAGCCCCGCCGCCCCGCCGGCGAAGAGCAAAAAGTTATTCGACTTGATCAGCGAAGGATAGAGACCCGCCGATATGTTATAGGAGCTGAGGTTCCTCCCGGATTTGATCGAAGAGAGCCTGATGCTATACAACAGGCGCGACCAGGCGGGGATAGCGGCGAACTCGAAATTGATGCTGGAAGGGACATGCGGCTCCGGAGGATAACCATACTTCTCGAGCCAGCGGTTGATATGGGGATCGTTGGCATGGGTGAAGCTGATGCCGCTGTTGAAAAGCAACGAAAAACCGGAATCCGTTCGCGATTGTCCGGATGCAGTGACGCCGGCAGTTAGCAATACCGGAAAGAGAAAGCCCCACCCTTTCATTGTCTAAAGTTAATAAAATCCGGATGTAGTGTATCGATCATTAACAAATGAAATCTGCGCGGGATGCGGATCAGAGGCCCCGGACAGAATCCGCGGGAGCGACCACGATACTCCCGAACGGCAGCGGGGAGCTTGTCGTCATTTTCCGTTTTTGGAATGGCTTGAATACCCGGGTATTGTCTGGTCGGACGGCCGGCGATTTCCGGCCGATTTTGGAGCCACGGGAATTTTTTGTTTATTGTGCCCATGGACGAATACCCCATCTCTCGAACCTACAAGATCGTTGGGCTGCTGTTCGGGGCGCTATTTTTTGTCGGCGGCATCGCTGCGCTTTGCGCCCTTGCATATCCCTCCGTGCAGTCGGGACAGGTTGTGAAGCTCATCCTGGGCATCGTACTGACACCGCTGAGCTATTATCTCTACCGCGAATCGACCCGCTTATCGGTCACCGTTGACGCAGACACGCTGGTGGTACAGCATGCGTTTTCCTCGCGTTCCATCGCGCTGAAAGAGATAGACGGTTACCGGGTGGGAGAAAAGGACGCTTTTTTCCTTATCCCCAGCGGTGGTGGCAAAAAGCTCCAGGTACCGAAAGGGATCAAAGACCGCGAGGGTCTGCTCAACTGGATCAGGGATAAATACGCAGACGTCGACGCGCGCGAACGCGCGGCCGAGACCGAATCGTTGCTGGAAGATGAAAAATTTGGAAGTACGCGCGAAGAGCGCGACGCGGCGTTGAAAAAGGCGTCGGCGGCGGCAAAAGCGGGGCGGGTTGCCGGCTTCATCCTTTGCACATGGGCATTTCTCTATCCGAAACCGCTGACCCCGTTGATGTTCGGATTGCTCGTTGCGCCATTTGCCGGCGCCTGGTTCACCTGGCGTTACAAGGGCCTCATGCGGCTGAC
>DASZYU010000385.1:0-15267 GCA_035545215.1 Puia sp. | reverse complement strand
GACCATCATGGGAATCTGGAGACAGATAGAAGAATATTTCTACATCAGGAAGAGGGATCCGAACGCGCCGAATACGAAATGGATGCGATACATGCACGGGATCAACCGCATTTCCATTTTCATGTTCCTGCTAGGGCTGATCGTCCTGATCGTGCGGTTGTTGTTTTTCAAACATCATAGGACCTAGCTGGCCGTTGGCCCGTGCGGACTATGCTCCTCTTGCCGGGCAGTGGATTCCTCGCCGGAACACCGGTTGCCGGCCAGCAGCGCAATGATGACCGCGCCAGCCCCACTCTTACCGGGCAGCAGCGCAATCATGTCCGCGCGGGCGCGACGATTGGGGCGGCTTGAGCAGCCTGTCGCAGGAATTGCACGATGCTGCGCGCCGCATTCGCGGAGGCGTGTCCCCCTTCGCTGAGCAGTTGCTTGAGTTCGCGGTAATCTTTCTCCAGCCGCGCCCGGCGCGCCGGGTTATGCAGGAGGTCTTCCAACTCACGACGGAGATTTTCGGGCGTCAGCTGGTCCTGGATCAGCTCGCTCACCACCAGGCGATCCATGATCAGGTTGACCAGCGAGATGTATTTCACCCGGATCAGCCGGCGCGCGATCTGGTAAGAGATCGGGCTGCCTTTGTAACATACGACTTCGGGTACGCCGAAAAGCGCCGTTTCGAGCGTCGCCGTGCCCGAGGTGACGCAGGCTGCCTTCGCAATGCTCAACAGCGCGTAGGTCTGGTTGCAAACGGATGCGACATTCCGATAGCCCGTGAGCAGGACTTTGTAAAATGTCTGGTCGATGCCGGGCGCCTGCGCGACGACAAACTGGTAGTCGGGAAAATCACGGCTGACCTGCAACATGATAGGCAGCTTCTTGAGGATCTCCTGTTTTCTGCTCCCCGGGAGCAGCGCGATGACGGGCTTCTGAAAGGCAGGGAATGCGGTGGCGCCCGGGGAGGCTGCCGAACCCTGTCCCGCCGCCGCCGGCGTAGCCAAAGAAGCCGCCGGCGATTGCCCCGCGCCCGGCGCGAGGCTGCCGCCATTTGCAGCGGCAGCGTCCACCACCTCAACCAGCGGATGGCCGACATATTCCACCGGGTAGTCCCATTTTTGATAGAACGCCTGCTCGAACGGCAGGATGACCAGCATTTTGTCGACATTCGCACGGATCTCGCGCACACGGCCTTCTTTCCACGCCCACACCTGCGGGGAGATATAATAAATGACGCGGAGGCCCTGACGATGCGCCCATTTGGCGATCCGCATGTTAAAGCCGGGATAATCGATGAGGATGAGGACATCGGGCCGGTAGCCGAGGATGTCCTGTTTGCACCAGTCCAGGTTGCGAAAGATGGTGCGAAGATTCATCACCACTTCGACGAAGCCCATAAAGGCAAGGTCCTTGTAATGTTTGACCACATCGCCGCCCGCTGCCTCCATCCTGTCACCGCCCCAACAGCGGACGTCGGCATCGCGGTCCTGGACCTTCAGCTGCCGGATGAGATTGCCGCCATGGAGATCGCCGGAAGCCTCGCCGGCAATGATGTAATACTTCATGCGGTTGCGAAGGTACGCCAGTTTTTTTTCATATCTTAGGTGCTGCATTTCTACTACACACAAACTGCTACACATATGACTGTCTTTAACCGTCGTTCTTTTATCGATGTCGTCGGAAAATTTTCTGCCACCGCCTTCCTGGCTTCCGTGGCGCGTCCTGCCTGGAGCCGCAATCTCGATAAGGCGCTGATACAGGCGGAACAACGCTCGCCCGAACAACTCGCAGGCGACGAGGATTTCTGGTACTACGTGCAGCAGTCGTTCACCGTCAGCCCCGAACTGATCAATCTCAACAACGGCGGCGTGTCTCCTTCTCCAAAGGTCGTCCAGGACGCTATGAAACGTTATCTAGATTTTTCGAACGAGGCGCCAAGCTATTACATGTGGCGCATACTCGATCAGGGCAGAGAGCCCCTGCGCAAGGACCTGGCCCGCATTGCGGGCTGCTCGCCCGACGAGATCGCGATCAACCGGAACGCCTCGGAGGCGCTGGAAACGGTGATCTTCGGGTTGCCGCTGAAGGCCGGTGACGAGGTAGTGGTCTGCAAATACGACTATCCCAATTGCATCAACGCCTGGAAACAGCGCGAGCTCCGCGAAGGGATCCGGTTGGTATGGGTCGATCTCGATCTGCCCAGCGAGGACAACGATTACCTTGCCGCCCAATATAGCAACGCATTCACATCGAAGACAAAGGTCGTGCATGTGACACACGTGATCAACTGGAACGGTCAGATCATTCCGGCCCGCAAGATCGCGGATGCCGCTCACCAACGCGGGATCGACGTCCTCGTCGACGGCGCGCACAGTTTTGCGCATTTCGAATTCACGATCCCTTCGCTCGGCGCCGATTATTTTGGGACCAGCCTCCACAAGTGGATGGCGGCCTGTATCGGCAGCGGCATGCTGTATGTAAAGCAGGATAAGATCGCGTCGTTGTACCCGCTCTTCGCAGCGCCCGATGCCAAAGCCGACAATATCCGGAAGTTCGAGAACCTGGGCACCCGGCCGTTTTTCATCGAACAGGCGATCGGGAAGGCCATCGGGTTTTACGATATGATCGGCGCCGAACGAAAAGAGCACCGGTTGTTCTACCTCAAGAATTACTGGATGACCGCGGTGAAGGACGTCCCGAAGGTCAAACTATCCACCTCGCAAAAACCCGGGTTTGCCTGCGCGATCGGGATGGTGAACGTGGAAGGCAAAAGCGCATCGGAGCTCGAAAATTACCTGTTCGAAAACTGCCGGATACACACCGTGGCCATCAACTGGGAACGCCTGCATGGTATCCGGGTCACGCCGAACGTTTACACCACCACCATCGACCTCGATAAGCTGATCGCCGGCATCAGGCAATTTGCCAAAGCATGAGGGGAACGATGAGGCGCGAGATCGGTTTACTTCAGGCTACCTCCATCAATATGATCGATATGGTCGGCATCGGACCTTTTGTCACGATGACGATTGTCATGGGTGTCATCGGAAGCAGCCTTTTTCTTTGGGCCTGGGTGTTCGGCGCCGTGACGGCGCTGATCGACGGCATGATCTGGAGCGAACTCGGGGCCGCCTACCCGCTCGCCGGCGGCAGCTATAATTTCCTGAAGGAGGCCTACGGCACCAAATGGGGCCCGCTGATGTCTTTCCTCTTCATCTGGCAGACCTGCCTCCAGGCCCCGTTGGTCGTGGCGTCGGGCGCGATCGGCTTCGCCCAATATTTCGATTATATCGTACCGATGGGTTTCTGGGGCCGGAAGGCCGTTTCAGGCGCGGTCGTCATCCTGATCGTGGCGCTGCTTTACCGCAACATCCGCACGATCGGTAAAATATCGGTGTTGCTGTGGGCGGGCGTGATCATCACGATCCTGCTCATCATTGTCGCAGGGTTTACGCACCGGCAGGTGTCTTACTCGTGTTTGCCGTCGGAGGGCCAGTCACTGTTCACCTGGGCCTTCGCGTTGCTGGTTGGACAGGCTTCGGTGAAAACGATCTACAGCTTCCTCGGTTATTACAACGTATGTCATCTCGGCGGCGAGATCAGGGACCCCGGGCGCAACATTCCCCGCAGCATCTTCATTTCCATCCTTTGTATCGCCGTCCTGTATCTCGCCATGAACATCAGCGTCGTCGGCGTGATACCGTGGCAGCAGGCGATGCACTCGGATTTTATCGTGAGTCTTTTCATGGAGAAGATCTATGGTCATCGCATGGCGCTCGTGGCCACAATGCTGGTGCTTTGGATCGCCTTTGCTTCCCTGTTCGCGGTCGTGCTCGGTTATTCCCGGGTGCCTTACGCAGCGGCGGCCGATGGTCATTTCTTTCCCGTATTCGCGCGGTTGCATCCGACCAAAGACTTTCCGTACGTGTCGCTGTTGTTCATCGGCGCGCTGGGGTTGGTCTTTAGTCTGCGGCTAAAGCTCGAGCATGCGATCAATGCGATTTTGGCGATGCGTATCCTCGTGCAGTTCGTCGCGCAGGCCATCGGCGTAACACTGTTGCGCAAAAGGCGTGGCGCCTCGCGCCTGCCGTTCAAAATGTGGCTGTACCCCCTGCCCGTGATCCTGTCGGTGCTCATCTGGCTGTTCGTCCTGTATTCCACGGGCCGCGTGGCGCTATACGGAGTGTTCCTGGCATCCACCGGCGTCCTGGTCTTCTTCCTGACGCGCAACCGGTGGCAAAGTGCGGACAAAATGATGTAGTTTGCACCGGGGCCGGACTGACCCCGGTTCACAGGACGCGTAATTCACGATTATGAAACGAAGGAAATTTTTACGACAGGCAGCGCTGGCGTCGGGAGCGATCGTGACGGCTGGCAAGGTATCGGCAACGGCCGGCCCGGCAAAGGCAGCAGGCACGACGGGCGCTGGGGCGGCAACCGGAGCGATCAGGATGGGCGGCAACGGGTCGCCAGCGCGAGCGGTCATGACCGATAGCAGCGGGTCGGTTTTACGGGACGGCGACGGATTCCCCGTCGTGCGGATCCCCGGGGCAAAGCGGAAATTCAAAAGCCAGGTCGTGGAAAAGACGATCCGCGAGCTGCGCGAAACGGTCGGGAACAAGGAACTCGGCTGGCTGTTCGAAAACTGCTTTCCGAATACCCTCGACACGACCGTTGATTTCTCCATGGACGGTTATCGTCCAGACACCTACGTGATCACTGGCGATATCGACGCCATGTGGTTGCGCGACAGCAGCGCGCAGGTCTGGCCCTATCTCTCGCTGTGCAACCAGGACAAGGGGCTGCAGCAACTCATCCGCGGGGTGATCCACCGGCAAACACATTGCATCCTGAAAGACCCGTATGCCAATGCTTTTTACAAGGATGACAGGCGGGTCAGCGAATGGCAGGCGACGGATATCACCGATATGAAACCGGGTATCCATGAGCGGAAGTGGGAGATCGACAGCCTCTGCTATCCCATCCGCCTTGCGCATGGGTACTGGCAGACGACCGGAGACGTTTCCGCATTCGACGCCGATTGGCATGATGCGATGAAACGCGTCTTGCAGACGTTCCGCGAACAGCAGCGGAAGGAAGGCGAAGGACCCTACAGTTTTCAACGAAGGACGAGCTGGGCGACCGACGGCGTGCCGATGGGCGGCTACGGCTACCCGACAAAAAAAGTGGGACTGATCCATTCGATGTTCCGTCCCAGCGATGACGCTACCATCTATCCCTTCCTGATCCCGTCCAACCTCTTTGCGATGAACAGCCTCCGCGATCTGAGGACCATCCTCGCCGCGTTACCGACGGGCAAAGGGCTGGGGGACGAAGCCTATCGGCTGGAACAGGACCTGGCCTCCGCGCTCGCCGAACATGCGATCGTGACGCACCCGGTCTACGGAGAAGTGTTCGCCTACGAGGCGGACGGTTTCGGCAATCATACCTTCATGGATGACGCCAATGTGCCGAGCCTGCTGGCGCTGCCTTATCTCCAGTCGCCGCATTATTCGGGCGATCTTTCCGTGATCCACCCCGACAAACGCGGTTATGCCGTCTATCAGAATACGCGGCGGATGGTGCTGAGCGAATCGAATCCCTTTTTCTTCAAAGGCAGGGCCGGGGAAGGCATCGGCGGACCGCACGCCGGGCTGGATATGATCTGGCCGATCAGTATCGTGATCCGCGGTCTGACCAGCCACGACTCGTTGGAGCTGGCGAAGTGTTTGCGGCTGTTGCAGAACAGTCATGCCGGGAAAGGATTCATGCACGAGTCGTTTCACAAGGACGATGCGGCGAAGTTCACGCGGCCCTGGTTCGCGTGGGCGAATACGCTTTTCGGCGAGTTCATCCTGAAGACCTACCGCGAAAAGCCGGCGTTGCTGAGCTAGGTGGCCTTTGCACATTGCCCTGGGCCGCGCGAACGGTGGCTCGTGCGACGCAAGAGCCGCGGCCTTTCGGATCCTACGCCACCGTCACCAGGTAGTAATTCTTTTTTCCCTTTTGCACGAGGATGTATTTGCCGTGCAGCAAAAGCGACGAGTCGACCGACAATTTCGCGTCCTCGACCTTCCTGCGATTGATGCTGACACCGCCGCCCTGAATGAGCTTGCGCGCCTCGCCTTTGCTGGCGATGATCCCCGTTTCCGCCAGGAAGCTGACGACGTCGGCCCCGAGCCGGTCCGCGCCGTAGTCAAACCGCGAAATGCCTTCCATCGATTGGAGGTCCTGCTCGCTGAGCGATTCGGCGGGGGCGGACTGGTTGGCGAAGATCTTTTCGGTATCGGCGACGGCCTTTTCGTAACCGTCCTGTCCGTGCACGAACATGGTCACGTGCTGCGCCAGCGTTTTTTGAAGCAGGCGGTTCTCGGGTTGGCGAACGTGCCGTTCCAGCAACGCAGCAACCTCGTCGCGCGAAAGAAAGGTAAAGATCCGGATCCACTTTTCGGCGTCGGCGTCGGCGGCGTTGAGCCAGAATTGATAAAATTGATAAGGCGTCGTCTTTTCGGGGTCCAGCCAGACATTCCCTTTTTCTGTCTTCCCGAATTTCCCGCCGTCGGCCTTCGTCAGCAATGGACAGGTGAAGGCAAAGGCTTCCCCTCCGCTTTTTCTCCGGATGAGCTCGGCCCCGGTCGTGATGTTGCCCCATTGGTCGCTGCCTCCCATCTGCAGCCGGCAATTCTTATGCGTGTACAACCAGTAAAAGTCATAGCCCTGAACCAATTGGTACGTGAATTCGGTAAAACTCATGCCGTTTTCACCTTCTAACCTCCGCCTGACACTGTCTTTTGACGACATGTAACTAACTGTAATATGTTTTCCGACGTCCCTGATAAAATCGAGAAAACGCATGTTCCTGAACCAATCATAATTGTTCACCATCTCGGCCCGGTTGGCTTTGTTCGGGTCGAAGTCGAGGAACTTTTCCAGCTGGCGGTAGACGCAGGCGAGATTGTGGTTGAGTACCTCTTCGCTGAGGAGGTTGCGCTCCTCGCTCTTCCCGCTCGGATCGCCGACCATCCCGGTGGCTCCGCCGACCAATGCAAAAGGTTTATGCCCAGCTTTTTGTAGATGTACCAGGAGCAGGATGGGGACGAGACTGCCGATGTGCAGGCTGTCCGAGGTCGGGTCGAAACCGATGTACCCCGCGGTCATTTCCTTCGCGAGTTGTTCTTCCGTTCCCGGCATGATGTCCTGGATCATGCCGCGCCATTTGAGTTCTTCGATCAGATTCATCCGGCAAATCTAGTGGATTTGCCGATACCGCGCGGGGAGTGGAAAAAGACTGCCGGGGAGCGGAGAAAGGCTTGAAAAATACGATGTTAAGAGTAAAAAATTGTACAATATTGTGGGCGATCGGCCGTTATACGAAGATGGCTGTATGGACCCAAAAAGGGCCGTGCGCCGGAATATATCCAATTTCCCGGAAAAATACCCCAAGCTCAATCTAATGATCCGATCGAGTAAATGCCTTAACTGTTGGCTTATGTTGAAAAGACTGCGGGGTAAGTTATTTTTTTACTCCCTCCTGCTGGCCGGATCCCTGGTTCACCTGTCTGCTTATGCGCAGTTCACGGAATTTTCCAACGAGTTCCTCAACATCGGCGCCGGAGCGCGCGGGCTTGGCATGGCGAGCGCCCAGGTGGCGTCCGTTTCGGATGCCACGGCCGGGTATTGGAATCCCGCGGCCCTCGCGAACATCCGTCAGCATCCCCAGCTGAGCCTCATGCATGCCGAATATTACGCCGGCGTGGGAAAATATGATTTCGCGGCGCTGGCCCTCCCATTGAAGGACGACAAGCGGACCCTCGGCTTAACCCTGCTTCGTTTTGCCGTAGACGATATTCCCAACACGATCTTCCTCGTGCAACCCGACGGCACCGTCAATTTTGCCAACATCACCACCTTCTCGTCCGCGGATTATGCTTTTATCGTCTCGCTTGCGCAGCAATCGAAGATCGTAGGCGACAAAAAGATCGACTTCGGCGTCAATGCCAAGATCATCCACCGGACCGCCGGAGATATCGCAACCGCCTGGGGCTTCGGGTTCGACGCGGCCGCCCAGGTCCAGGGCCGGCGGTGGAGACTCGGGATCGTGGCCCGAGATGTGACAACCACCTTCAATGCCTGGTCCTATAGTCTGAACGAAGCCATGCGCGAGGTCTTCTACGAAACGCAAAACGAGATACCCGGCAAATCGATCGAACTGACCGCCCCGCAACTGCTGCTCGGCGGCTCGTACAATTTCAGGCTGAGCAGGAAACTGAGCCTCCTGGCCGAGGGCGACCTGGATGTCACTTTCGACGGCAAACGGAACACGGTCATCAGTGGCAAGCCGGTGAGTATCGATCCCCGTTTGGGAATAGAGCTGTCCTACAACGATGCGTTCTTCGTCCGCGGGGGCATCAACAATTTCCAGCGCGTGCTGGATGACAGGGATACGCTCAACCAGCGAAAGATATGGATCTATCAGCCCAGCGTCGGCGCGGGGTTCAAGGTCGGAGACGTGCAGATCGATTATGCTTTCGTCAACCTGGCCAATCAATCGTATCCGTTGTATACTCATGTATTTTCATTGAGAGTGGACCTGAAGAACAGAGAGGAGAAGAAGAAACAGCGGCGGTAGCCGCCGGATGGGCCAAAGCCCGCCGGCGAGGCGGGACATGAGATGTTCTGCGCGTGGAGAAATCGAAAAAGCCCGCAGCGCGGAACCGAAAACCTAAACGTATGAAGAAGATTTACACGATCGTTCTGCTCCTGTTGACGCTGCGGCTCGCCGCCCAGCCATACAATAACGAGTGGATCGATTATTCTAAAACGTATTACAAGTTCAAGGTCGGCGCCAACGGCATCTATCGCATCCCGCAGGCGACGCTCGCCGCGGCCGGCATGGGCGCGGTTCCGGCGCAGAACTTCCAGCTGTTCCGCAACGGCAGGGAGGTCCCGATCTATACCACCGTAGCCAGCGGACCGCTCGGCGCGAGCGACTATGTCGAATTCTGGGGGCAGATCAACGACGGCGTCCCCGACCAGCCGCTGTACCGCAGTCCTGCCTATCAGCATACGACGCACTGGAGTCTCGAAACGGATACTGCGGTCTACTTCCTGACGGTGAACCCGGCGGGCACCGCGTTCCATTATGCCAATACCGTCAACAATGTAGCGGGCAGCCCGCTTACCCCCGAGCCGTACTTCATGTATACCGCCGGCAACTATATGAGGGATGGCGGTATCAATCCCGGGTTCGCACAGGTGGTCGGGGAATACATCTACTCCTCCTCCTACGACATCGGCGAGTTCTGGTCGACGTCGGCGATTGTGCCCGGCCATCCACACGGGTGGGTATTGAATAACCTCGCCGTATATGCCGCCGGACCGCCGGCAACCATAAAATTCGGCATGGCGGGAACGGCCGATAATCCGCGCAACGTGCAGGTCACCGTCGACGGGACCGTCGTAGCAGACACGACGATCAATTCCTTCTACGACCTGCTGACGACAAGGTCCGTTCCGCTTAGCGCCATCAACAGCAACGCCACCACTTTCATCTTTTACAACAATTGTACGGTCCCGACCGACAGAATGGTCGGTTCCTTTTTCGAGCTGACCTATCCCCGGCTGTTCGATTTCGGCGGACAGACGACCTTTCCCTTCCAGTTGCCGGCCAGGTCTTCGGGATATCTCCTCAACATCACCAACTTTTCGATCTCCGCCAGCGCCACACCTGTCCTGTATGATCTCGCCAACGGGCTGCGGTATACCGGTGTGGTCAGCGGCCCGACGGTCTCTTTCGCGCTGACCGGTTCTGCCAACACCTATGATCTCGTGCTGGTCAACGAGGACCCTTCGACGGTGCAGTCCGTGACGACGCTGACGCCGAAAACCTTCGTGAACTACCAGGACCCGGCCAACCAGGGCAATTATATCATCATCTCCAACCCCTACCTGTACAACGACGGGACCAATGACGGCGTAAACCCCGTCACCGACTACAAGAACTACCGGAGCTCGGCAGCGGGAGGCGGTTTTAATGCACAGGTGTACGATATCAACGACCTGGTCGACCAGTTCGCGTTCGGCATCAAAAAGCACCCGCTTTCGATCCAGAATTTCCTCCGGTACGCCCGCGCGAATTTTGCGGCGAAGCCGCAGTTCGTGCTGCTACTCGGGCATGGCATGACCTACAACGACTACAACACGTACAGCGAGCAGTTGCATGACCGGCTGGCGGACGTGTTAAACCTGGTGCCGACCTATGGCTATCCCGCTTCCGATAACAAATTGAGCGGCAACAACGGGGTCGACGCCGTACCCATCACCCCGATCGGGCGTCTGTCGGTCGGCAACGGGGCGGAGATAGAGACCTATCTGGCCAAAGTGAAAGAATACGAACAGGCGCAACAGAGCGCACCCAATACCATCGAAGGTCGTCTGTGGATGAAGAATTTCCTGCACCTGACCGGCGTGAGCGAACCCTACCTGGGAACGATCCTCTGCAATTACATGTACTACTATCAACAGCTGATCTCGGATACCTTATATGGCGCCAATGTGTATACGCAGTGCGACGGGAATGCATCCCCCGTGGTCCAGGTGCCGACCAGCTTTATCGGTACACTGTTCAACATCGGTTTCAGTGCGCTGAACTATTTCGGTCACTCTTCCAATACGGTGCTCGACTACAACCTCGACAACCCGAGCGACTACAACAACCCGGGGAAATACCCGATGTTCTTCGTCAACGGTTGCGATGCGGGCGATTTCTTTATATACGACCCTCAGCGTCCCAGCGGCATCAGCAAGACCCTCTCGGAGAATTTCGAGCTGGCCAAAGAACGCGGCACGATCGATTTTATCGCATCATCCAGCTTTCAGATCGTCAATTATTGCAACATCTACCTGACCAATCTCTATGGCCTGATGGATGCCCAGGATTACGGGAAACCGATCGGCGTTCTCCAGAAAGACGCCGTGCAGGCGCTGATGAATGCCGCGCCGGGCGATTATTTCGCGCGGTTGCATGCCGAACAGCTGGTGATCAACGGCGACCCGTATGAAAAGCTGAACCAGGGACCGACCGATTACGACGTGGAGGCTTCGACCGTGGTGGTCAACCCCAGCTTTATTTCCGCCAGCAATACCTCCTTTACCCTGAATGCGAAATTCTACAACCTTGGCCGCGCGGTGAAGGATTCTGTAGGCGTACTGATCGAACGGACGTATCCGAATGGCACCATGGCCGTTCTTTTCAATAAGAAAATAAAGGGCATCCGCTATGCCGACTCGGTGCAGCTGACCATTCCCATCAATCCCACGAAAGATCTCGGCGACAACAAGATCACCGTTACGATCGATCCCGGCAATGTGATCCCCGAGGCGGATTATAACAACAACTCCGTCACGACGGATGTCTATATCTACCAGAATGGAGCTACGCCCGTTTTCCCTTACAACTATTCGATCATCAACAAGCCGGGCGCCAAACTGGTCGCTTCCACCAATAACCCCTTGCTGCCGTCCGCGCAATACACCATGCAGCTGGACACCACGCAATCGTTCAATTCGCCGTCCCTGATCACTAAAAACCTGACCTCGATCGGGGGCGAGCTCGAATTCGATCCGGGTATCGTGTTCCAGGACAGCACCGTGTACTACTGGCGGGTTGCGTCCGTTCCGGCGCAGGGCGGCCAATACATGTGGAGCAACGCCTCCTTTGTTTATATCGACTCGCTCCGGAGCGGTCCCGGCTCGAACCAGTCGCACTATTTCCAACACCTGGGTTCCACCGGCGACAGCGTTTACATGGCCGCGAACCGGCACTGGACCTTCCTGCCCACACCACATAACTTTTATCTCTCGAATGCCATGTATCCTTATGCGGGGCATATTTTCGAGCAGAATTTCGCCGTCGGCGTGGATGGTAACAACTACATCATGAGCGCCTGTCTGGGTCACTCGCTCATGTTCAACGTATTCGACCCCGTGACGCTGCAGGCATGGAAGGACGTGGATTCGGCAGGAAACAACCTGTACAAATACGGTAGCGCCTCGGCCAATTGCAATTCCTATAACAACTGGGATTTCGAATTCTCGTACATGAATGCCGCCAGCCGCCACCTGATGACGAATTTCATGGACAGTATCCCCAACGGCTATTACGTGATCGTCCGAAGCTTTGACTTCGACAGCGTCACGAAAAATTCGTTCTCGAGCACCTGGCACAACGATACCACCGTGTATGGCGCCGGCAAATCGTTGTACAACTACCTGAAGAACGCGGGTTTTGGCGGTATCGATTCGCTTTACTTCGCGCGCGACTGGGAATTCATTTACAAGAAGGGCGACAACGGCTTTATCCCGCAGTGGAAGCTTTCACAGGGACTCTACGACGAGATCAGCCAGTCGGTCGACGTCACGGGCACCCTATATGCAGGGACGGTGAGCTCGCCGGCCTTTGGACCGGCGGCGAAATGGGGATCGGTGCATTGGAGAGGCCATGACGGGGCGAGCCCGGCGACGGACACGGTAGGTATAAAGGTCATCGGCTTGGATACGCTCGGCAATGCGACCACGCTTTACAACCTGAAGAGGTCGGTCCAGGACTTCGATATCTCGGCCGTCAATCCGAAACAATATCCGATGATCCAGCTGAAAATGGCTACGGAGGACCACATCAACGCGGTGCCTTACCAATTGGACTACTGGAGGGTGAATTATACGCCCGAACCGGAAGGGGCGCTCGCGCCGAACATCACGCTGAAGGCGCAGGATACCATCCTGCAAGGTCAGAACATCGAGTTGGAGATCGCCTTCAAGAATGTCAGTCCTTACGCATTCGACAGCATGGCGATCAGGATGTATATTGTCGATGCGCATAACGTCACGCATACGATCACGCTGCCGAAACGCCGGCCGATCGCCAGCGGCGATACGCTGCTGCTGGACTATGTCCTGCCCTCGGCGGGCTACGCGGGAGCCAACACGATCTACCTGGATTTCAACCCGAATGCCCAGCCCGAACAATACCTGTTCAACAACTTCCTGTACAAGTCCGTCTATGTCAGGACCGATCTTCGGGCGCCGACGCTGGACGTGACGTTCGATAATGTGCATATCCTCAACAACGACATCGTTTCTGCCAGACCGCACGTTTCGATCAAGCTGCAAAGCCAGTCCGAATACCTGTTGCTCAAGGACACGTCGCTGATGACCGTGCAGGTGCAATATCCAGACGGGTCGTTGCATCCGTATTATTTCAATACGGACACCTTGCGGTTCACGCCTGCGAGCAGCGCGAACAACAATGTGGCGACCATCGATTTCACCCCTGCTTTTACCACGCAGTACAACGCGCAGGGCGATACCTACCAGCTGATCGTCACCGGCAAGGACGAGCTCGGGACCGCGGCCGGCGCCGTACCCTACCGGGTTTCGTTCAAGATCATCACCAAGCCGATGATATCGAACATGCTGAACTATCCCAACCCGTTCACTACCTCCACCGCATTCGTGTTCACGATCACCGGCAGCCAGGTGCCCCAGAACCTGAAGATCGAGATCATGACGATAACAGGCAGGGTCGTACGCGAGATCACGAAGGAAGAACTGGGCCCCTTGCATATCGGTACGAACATCACCGAATTCAAATGGAACGGGACGGATATGTACGGTCAGCGATTGGCCAACGGCGTATATTTGTACCATGTGGTAACGAACCTGAACGGGCAGTCGCTGGGCAAATACAGCGGATCGGGCGACAACACGGACAAATATTTTAACAATGGATACGGCAAAATGTACCTCATGCGGTAGCGGGGAGGCCAATGGATAGCGCCCGGTCAACGGCCAGGGCATGGCGTATGGGCCGGCTTATCGGAAAGGATTGGTTCGTTCTGCTGCTGTTCACCCTGGTGACGTTTGCGCTCTATTTTCCGGTGCTCGGGAACGGGTTCCTTATCGACGACTATGCGGCCTTGTACCGCATACTGGTGGAAAAGCGGATCCTCTTCCGCGAATTCCTTCGACCTCTCATCGACATTTCGTTTTATTTCAACTGGTTGTATTCGGGCCTTCATCCGGCCGGCTACTACATCTTCAATTTCGCGGTCCATATCCTCGTCTGCTTCATGACCTGGAAAGTCGCCCGGTTGCTGCCCATATTCAGCAGAACAGGCGGTGCGGCGACCCGGCAAACCGGGCACACCGTGCAAACAGGCGGCGCGGCGACGCGGCAATCGACCTTTGCGCTCGTGTCGGGTCTGCTTTTCGCGCTGTATCCCTTTCACAACGAGAGCATCGTCTGGTTATCGGGACGGTTGTCCTCCATGGCGGCGCTCTGCGCGATGACGGCCATCTATCTCGCTTTGACGAAGCGCGCGCCCTGGGATTTTGTCCTGCCGGCGCTGTTGCTCATCATCGGCTTGTTCTCGTATGAATCGATCCTGCCGTTACCCCTCATCATCCTGGTCTGGCAAAAAGACCTCTTCCGCGACCGGAAGAAGATCACCCGCGCCGTGTTGGGCTGGGCGGCGGTGGGCGTCGTCTGCATAGCGATCCGGTATTTGCTGGCGGGCAGCCTGCTCCCGGAATACGGGCTGGAAGGCATGGAAGGCAGGGCCGGGAACGGCATATTCATGCGTCTCATTAAGGCCTTTGGCCGATCGGTGTTGCCGCCCTCGGACGCTTCCGGGCGGATGATGCTCCTCTTTGCGATCGTTGCCGGGCTGGTCATCCTGCTGCACATGCGCTTGTGGCGCCGGCGCGCGGAGGACGGGTTTTCATTCACCGGCTATACCCGGCTCTGCCTGTCGTTCGTATTGGCGATGGCGATGCCGGTGATCGGCGCCGTCAGTACGCGGACTTCGGAAGGCGACCGGCTGTTGTATTTTCCTTCCTGCTTCCTTTGCATGATGGCCGCGGCGCTGGTCCTTCGATTGGCCGCCGGTAAAGGATTGCGGTGGTCGTTGGTAGTCCTTTTTGCGGCCGGCGGCTTGCTGCTCATCGAAGAGAACAACCGGCATTGGCTCGTCGCGTCGCGTACGGCCGGGACGATCCTGGATACCCTGGCGGCTTCCCCGGCAGGCAAGACGGTCCTCATCAATGCTCCGGACGAATACGAGGGCGCGTTTATCTTCCGGAATAATTTCGAACAGGCATTGACGATCCATGGGATACCCGCGTCGGATGTGCTGGTGAACAATTATCTCCTCCGGAAAGAGGCCCTGTCCGCAGAAGGACCGATCGGCGTCACGGGCGCAGCGGATTCACTGCACATTT
>DASZYU010000384.1:0-10507 GCA_035545215.1 Puia sp. | reverse complement strand
CCCGAACAGGTAAGAAGGGTGCGTGATCCCTTTTCCGGAAATGCGCCAGAGCAACGTGTGCGGGGTCTGTGAAAAGCCCAGCAAACCGATCAGCATGCCGGCGGTCAGCAAAAGATATTTCCGCATCATGATACCACGGCCTCCTCGCCGTATAGTTGATCCCTGAATTTCAGGGAAGGTGACGGGAGGAAGGCGCCAAGCCCCAGTTGCTCCCACTTCCGATCTACGGAACGAATGGTTTCGGCGTCCGCGACGATGATGTTTGGCCAGTCCCGCTGGAAATTGTCCAGCTCTCTTGTCTTGCGGGTGCCGTCCAGGCCCATACAGGCCCATTTTTTCCGATGGTCCTGCGCGGAGGTTTTCTCCGCCAGGATATGGTCGCGTTTCGGATCCAGGTTGTTGCAAAACCGCCATAAAGCCACGGGGAGGTCCGAGGCCCGGACGGTGTGTTCGACATAGAGGATCATTTTAACGGCTTCCATCCTTTCGCTCAGCCCCTTCCGTACTTCCGGGCCCTCGGAAATGCCGCAGATGTCCTGGTGCAATTGGCGAACATGTCCCGGCCGTTGTTTCCGGAGGGCAATGACCAGGCACGGGATGCCTAGTTTCAGCAGCGCCAGATTGACACCGGTGATCTCCGGCCACCGGGTCGTGAATGCTTCTTCGGTCAACCCGCCGGCGGCCCAGTCGTCCCCGGCGGCCAGCGTATATTGTTCCGGATCCTGTTCTTCAACCGTCTTGCGCGTCCCGTCGATACACATCTTCCCCCCGAATCCCAGCCGGCTGCAACTGTGATCCAGTACGTCCATGGGGCCTTGCGAAAAATAGATGTCCGTCGCGGGGTTCAGGTGGCCGAATACCGTCCTGGCGAGCGCGGCGTAATCGCGGATGTTGGCCGTCTCATCGGCGAGAACGAGAATCTTATTGAACATCATCTGTCCGGCGCCCCACATCGCATTCATCACCTTCTGCCCCTGCCCTGCGTATTCTTTTCTGATCTGCGCAATGACGAGGTTGTGGAATACGCCTTCCACGGGCATGTCCATGTCCACGATCTCCGGCACGAGGGTCATCTTGATCGGTGCGAGAAAGATCCGTTCGGTCGCTTTGCCCAGCCAGGCGTCTTCCTGCGGCGGGATACCGACGATGGTCGCCGGGTACACCGCGTTTTTTCGATGGGTAATGGCCGTGATGTGGAAACGCGGATACCAGTCCGGAAGGGAGTAGTAACCGGTGTGGTCGCCGAAGGGGCCCTCCCAGATGAGCTCTTCGGTCGGATCGACATATCCTTCGATGACGAAGTCTGCATCTGCCGGAACTTCCAGTTCGGGTTGGGTAATGCAGGACACCAACTGGACTTTTTTCTTGCGCAGGAAGCCGGCCAACATGTATTCATCCACATTTTCCGGCAGCGGCGCAGTGGCGCTGTAGGCGTACACGGGGTCGCCGCCGAGGGCGACGGCGACGGGCATTCTCTTTCCGGTCTTTTTGTATTCGGCGAAATGGCGCGCGCTGACCTTGTGCTTATGCCAGTGCATGCCGGTCAGCTTCGGACCAAAGACCTGCATCCGGTACATGCCGACGTTGCGTATCCCTGTTGCCGGATCTTTGGTGTGGATGATGGGAAGGGTAATGAAAGGCCCGCCGTCTTTCGGCCAGCAGGTGATCACAGGCAGGCGGTTGATATCCGGATCGGTCAGGACGATCTCCTGGCATTCTCCCCTGCCGCTTTTTACGACGGGCATCCAGCCTGCGAACTGGCCGAGCCGCGGCAGCAGCCTGAGCTTGTCGAGCAAACCTTCTTTGGGAGCAGACAGCATCCGGAACAACGCTTCGATCTCCCTGGTCACGTCGTCGAGACGGGTGACGCCGAGCGCCATGCACATGCGTTTCTCGCTGCCGTATGCATTCATCAGCACAGGGAAATCGGTACCGGTATTTTCGAACAGCAGGGCTTTGCCGCCATTGCCACTCTTGCTGATCCTGTCGGTGATCTCGGCCATTTCCAATTTAGGGTTCACAAAGGAGCGGATCCGCACCAGTTCTCCTGCTTTTTCCAATGCCTGTATGAAATCCTGCTGGTTCCTGTACGCCATGGCGTAAAGGTACAATGTGCAGCGGATTCCCTGAGTGCGTGCCGTTAATAAACTTTTTTGGGACAGTCGAGGATGCCGTTGTTCCGGCGGTGCATCGATTGGCTGTAGTGATTGTGGATGGCGATGGTCACGCGTAGACCCGACATATAGTACCAGTCTTTCCATTTGCGGCCACCCCGGATCGATCCGTCCGGCGGATAAGCGCCGCCATTCTTGACCTCGTTGCCGCGGTAGGCCATTTCCACCGCTTGCGGTCCCCGGGCCGCAAGCAGCGTGGCCTGATCGACATAGGTCGTGCTGACATCGTCCAGGTAATCCGTAAAGGTCTTGCGCAAGCCGATCTCGTAAGCGAGGACAACCCCGTCGGATATCCTGAATTTGATGCCTCCCCCGAACGGAGTGGCGAATTGTGTCAGCGCATACGGACGCCGGTCGGGGTATTGCGACAGCCCCTCTCCTTCCGTGCTCAGCGGACGCAGGTACACTTTTCTGCCAAGGGTGTCGTACGCGAACGGGTTGAAATGAAAGACCGCCACGCCGGCGAAAAGGTAAGGTGTCAGCCGGTGTTCGCGCAGATCGAGCAGGTTGTATTCCGCGAGGAGGTTCCACTCGCCGATCTGCGATTCAAAGTTCAGGTTCCTGGCGCGGAGATCGGCCTGCGTGCTATAGCCGTCGGCCGCCGAGATGCGTCCATAAGTAAGATTGGTCAGCAGCGAGAAATGCCTGGTAAAATCGTATTGGATACCTGCGCCGAACGAACCGTTCGATTGTTTGGTCGTGTAAGGACTGGCCTGGAGGTCCCCTATATAATTGGAAAATCCTCCATACAGGTTGACATTCCATTGAGCATGGACGAATAGGGGCAATAGCATCCCTGCAAAAAGGATCCTTTTCATTTAGTGCAGAATTTGTTAGGCAAAGTGTTTAGGCTAAGGCGTAGCTCCGGCCTTTGCGGGTTTAACGCAGGGAATGTGGATTACTTGCTACGATTGGGGGAGGTTTGACCGCATATAACTATACGGAATCGGCGTTCTCGGAGTTGCTGCTGTAACGCAAGGATTGCGCCAATTATTTTAAATCGCCTTCCAGATCAAAAAAAGTATCCCGTTTTACGGCTTCCGAACGGCTTTTCCCCTACCTTTGCACCCCACGAAACCGCCTGATCTTCACCGGCCCGGCGGTCCTCGGGACGTAGCGCAGCCCGGTAGCGCACTTGCATGGGGTGCAAGGGGTCGCTGGTTCGAATCCAGTCGTCCCGACCGACAAGAAACCCGCAGCGATAGCTGCGGGTTTTGTTTTCCGGTAGCGTGGAGAACTTGTTCTCCTAAGCGGGCGGGGAAACAAAACGGTTCCGACGTAGTCGGGACTGGACCTCCTGGGTACGAAGGATGGTACATGGGTCAGCGGAGGTAATTCAGTCGTCCCGACAAATAGACAGATCAAATTCGATCAAAGCCTGCAAGTATTCACTATTTGCAGGCTTTTTTCATTTTGCTAATATTAAAAAAAAGCCAAAAAAAGCAATTCTCCGGTGAGTTATCCGGTGAGTTGTGCCGGCTTAGAAATTGAACTCACCAAAAATAAATTTCCAAAACCGGTACTATCATCGTAATATTGCAATTAAACAATACACGCATGGGCTTAACGAAGTCAGAAATATTCACCGACAAGCAGAACAAGCTCGCCAGCATGATGAAGGCCTTGGCCCACCCCGCCCGCATCGCCATTATCCAATACCTGATCAAGACTAATGCCTGTGTCAACGGGCAGCTGGTCGAGGAGTTGGGCCTGGCTCAGCCGACCATCTCTCAACACCTGAAAGAATTAAAGAGCGCCGGCCTGATCCAAGGCACCATCGAAGGGACCAGCGTCTGCTACTGCATCGAACCGAAAACCTGGTCCATGTATCAGAAAGAGATCGGCGCCCTCTTCGCGGCCTACAAAGGCCCCGACAACTGCTGCGGATAACCACAGCTTTTTTTTGACCCAAAGCATCGCAATATCGCAATATTAAAATATCACCCATGAGCAGCAAACACCGCATCCTCTTCGTCTGCATCCACAACTCCGCCCGCAGCCAAATGGCCGAAGCCTTCCTGAAAAAATACGGCGGCGACGCCTTCGAGGCCGAAAGTGCGGGCCTGGAACCCGGCACCCTCAACCCCAATGTCGTCAAAGTCATGCACGAGATCGGCATCGACCTCGTCGGCAAGCCCACCCAGGGCGTCTTTGATCTGTTCCAGCAGGGACGGCTATACAACGCCGTTATCACCGTCTGCGACAAAGAAGCCGCCGAACGCTGCCCCATCTTTCCCGGCATGGTCAAACGCATCCCCTGGTCCTTCAAAGACCCGTCCAGCTTCGCTGGCAGCCCAGAAGAAATTCTACAGCAGACCCGCCAGGTCAGAGACGAGATCGAACAGCAGATCAAAACCTTTGTCCAAGAGGCCAGCCAGATAAGCTACTGGATACCCGTCACCGAAACCAATCCCTCACATTAAACTATATACATCATGGAAAAGACCGAACAGATAAAAGAAATGGTGCGCGAAAAGTACAGCGCCATCGCCCTCCAGGACAAAGAAGACAACGCCACCTCCTGCTGCGGCTCCGGCTGCTGCTCTATCGAAACGGCCAACATCATGACCGACGACTACAGCACCCTCGAAGGCTATAACCCCGACGCCGACCTGGGCCTGGGCTGCGGCCTTCCCACCCAGTTCGCCAAGATCAAAAAAGGCGACGTCGTCATCGACCTGGGCTCCGGTGCCGGTAACGACGCCTTCATTGCCCGCAAAGAGACCGGCGAAACCGGCCGCGTGATCGGCATCGACTTCACCCCCGCCATGATCGAGAAGGCCCGCGCCAATGTCGATAAGCTAGGCTATAACAATGTCGAGTTCCGCCAGGGCGATATTGAGAAGATGCCCGTCACTGCCAATGTCGCCGACGTCATCGTCTCCAACTGCGTCCTGAACCTCGTCCCCAACAAACGGTCAGTCTTCCAGGAGATTTACCGGGTCCTCAAACCCGGCGGCCATTTCAGCATATCCGATATAGTCCTGGTCGGCGAACTGCCCGCCAAAATCCGCCAGGCCGCTGAAATGTACGCCGGCTGTGTTGCCGGAGCCATCCAGAAGAACGAATACCTGGCCCTGATCGAGACCACCGGTTTCAAGGCCATCACCCTCCAAAAGGAAAAACCGATCACTGTCCCCGACGACATACTGGCCCAATACCTCGACCCCGAAGAAATCACTGCTTTCAAGACGTCTGGCACCGGCATTTACAGCGTCACCGTTTTTGCAGAAAAACCAAAGGAAGCAAAGACCTGCTGCGGACCCGATTGCTGTCAATAACTATATCAGGGAGGGGGTATCCGCCCCTCCTTTTATTCAACCAATGATATGAGCGCCAACAACTGTACCCCTACACAACGCAAACAACTGTCCTTCCTCGATCGGTACCTGACGGTGTGGATCTTCGCCGCCATGCTGATCGGTGTCGCCCTGGGTTCCCTCGTGCCCGGCACGGCGGATTTTGTCAATTCCTTCCAGTCCGGCACCACCAACGTTCCCATCGCCATCGGCCTGATCCTGATGATGTACCCGCCCCTGGCAAAAGTCCGGTATGAACAGCTGGGCAAGGTCTTCAAAAACACGAAGGTCCTGACCCTATCCCTGCTCATGAACTGGATCATCGGCCCCGTACTGATGTTCCTGCTGTCCATCATCTTCCTCCGTGACAAACCCGAGTACATGGTCGGCCTTATTATGATTGGCATCGCTCGTTGTATTGCCATGGTTATCGTCTGGAACGAGCTCGCCGAAGGCAACCGCGAGTATGCCGCCGGCCTGGTGGCCTTGAACAGTATCTTTCAAGTTCTTTTTTACGGTCTCTTCGCCTGGCTCTTTATCACCGTGCTGCCGCCTTACTTCGGCCTGAAAAGCCTTGCGATACATATCAGCATCGGCGAGATCGCCCGGAGCGTCGGCATTTACCTCGGCATCCCCTTCGCCGCCGGCGTGATCAGCCGCTACGCGTTGATCGCCGCCAAAGGCCGCGACTGGTACGAAAAGAAGTATGTCCCGGTCATCGGCCCCATCACCCTGGTCGCCCTGCTCTTTACCATTGTCGTCATGTTCAGCCTGAAAGGCCAGCTGATCGTCGCGCTTCCGCTCGACGTACTGCGCATCGCCCTTCCCCTGGTCGTCTATTTTGCCCTCATGTTCCTGATCACCTTCTTTTTTGGCGAAGCCCTGGGCGCCGACTACGCTCAAAACGCCGCCCTATCGTTTACCGCGGCGGGGAACAATTTCGAGCTGGCCATTGCCGTCGCTGTCGGAGTGTTCGGCATCAACAGCGGCCAGGCATTCGTTGGCGTCATCGGCCCCCTGGTCGAAGTCCCAGCCCTGATCGGCCTGGTCAACGTGGCCTACTGGCTCCGTCGAAAATATTACCCAACGATCCAACCCGCATAAATATACGAAAATGAAAATTGCCCTTTTCTCCGACATACACGCCAACCTCCCCGCCCTCAAAGCCTTCTTTGACAGCATCGACCGGCAGAAGCCTGACAGCATCTATTGCCTGGGCGACCTGGTGGGCTACAACATCTGGCCCAACGAAGTCATCAACGAGATACGCAAGCGCGGCATCCCCACCATCGCCGGCAATTATGACTACGGCGTAGGCCTCGCCGGCGACGACTGCGGCTGTGCCTATAAGACCGACGACGAAAAAGCCAACGGCGCCCGCTCGATCTCCTACACCAACCAGGTCGTGAAAGACGAAGAAGGCGCCTACCTCCGCACCCTGCCCGCGCATATCCGGGTCGAGTTCCAATTAAACCAGGACAAGCTGGTGCGAGAGGGTGTATCAAAAGTAAACTGAGGCACGCTTTTCAATATCGGTTTTTGAGGTCGGCTTATTCACATTCGAACATTGAAAAGGAGGGGAAATCAATGTATCCAACGGCAAAAGATTCATCATTCAAATAAAACAGGATGATCAATTCACCACGACTACGGGCTTCGGCGAATGTTTGATGATACGGCTGACCAAATTGCCCCGGATGAATCGATCGACCGGCGTTTGAGAGCGCGCGCCCACGACGATCATGTCAGCCTCCCATTCTTTGGCAGTATCCAGGATCTCTTTTTCCGGAAAGCCTTCCGGTGTGAAACGGTACACCTGTTCATTTCCGGCATTCAGTTCTATGATCTGGGCCATTGTTTCCTGGGCCTGTTTTAGCAAGACCGTCTGACTCATCTCGGGAGTTAAACCCAGATCGGCGCTGACCATTTCCCTGGCACGGTCAATGACATAAACCAGACCTATATGTGCATGGAGGAGCCGTGCGATCTCGAAACCCGCCTTCGCGGTCGACAACGAACGTGGGCTGCTATCGATGGCAATTAAGATTTTATTGTAGGCCATAATGCACGTTTTAACAATCGTTATTCATTAACCTGTTCATGACTGGTTGTTCGGCGAACCTCGCTTTTTTGGTCCGGCTTTATAATAAAGCACGCCCGCCTTTTCTATCGTGATGAGACCACCGCAATTCGCTTTCTCCAGCAGCGCGCCGGCTATCTCGACGAAGGCGTTGATCTTTTCCTCTTTATCGACGATCTCCACAATGATCGGCAGATCCTGGGAAATCTCGATGAGCCGGGCAGCATGCACACGCGTAGAGGCGCCATAGGACATGATGCCCCTGATAACCGTGCAGCCGGCCATGCCCTGTTTCTTAGCGGCAACCAGGATGGCCTCGTATAGGCATTGGTGCCCGATCTTATCGATCTCTCCGACAAAGATGCGCAGTAGTTTGGAGTCGCCGTTGAGTTCCATATGTTTGTACTTTAGATGGCTTTAATAATGAAAACACCCAGGAATACTGCAGCTACCCCCAGCACTACGCTGCCAAGAACATATAGTCCCATGTACAGGAAGTCGGAGGTGCGGATCAAGTTTGAGTTTTCATAGGCGAATGTGGAGAAGGTCGTGAAGCCTCCGCAGAATCCGGTGGTCAGGAACATTCGCCACTCCGGCGTCAGCAGATTGCCTTTCTCCGCGAGTGCATAAAAGAGCCCGATCAGCAGGCATCCTACTACATTGACGATGAAGGTGCCCATAGGAAAAATGAAGGGATAGAGCTTATAGATATAGGTCTGCGCGCCATACCGCGCAACAGTGCCGAGGGCGCCCCCGACAGCAATGATCGTAACGACTTTCATGGAGTTTTCAATTTATAATGCCACTGAATGTGAATGCCTGCCGAGGGAAACGGAAATATGTACCGGAGTTCCAGAAACAGGGGCGCAACAACCGGATGAAAGGACTGAACGTGCCTCCCGCGGTAATGAAAGACGATGAATCGCGGGTCGGGCGCGAAGCCGGGCATTGTTTTAAAGGTGTACATACCTACAATTTCAAATCGTGTTGATCTAATCATGCAGGCGTCATCAGCCCGACAGGACAATAGTAAACCGGAATTCCGGCTACCACTGGATGGGCGGTTACTACGGTGGAACACCATCACCTCTATAAAGGTACTGAGGGAGAACAGGATTTACAAATATTGTGCGAAATCCGGCCATCGCACAGGAACGGCAAAAATACCCCCCAAGGGAATGGCACGGCCGTAAAGCGTTAATGGGTAGGTTCTGAAAAAACCCTGAAAGCCTTTCGATCGCGCCGGAAAGGAAATTTTTTGTATTTCCTGCGATGCTGCCAACTTTAGATAAGGAAATGGTGTCTTCCTCACCAAACTGCCGGGATCAATCATCTAAAAGCTGATGGCCCCTACGAACAGCCGCTTCGGGCAACCCAAAAAACTCGTAGGATGCACCATACAAGCCAAAATTCCATTTCTTTTTCGCTGCGAAAAACCAACTGATGCCGAAGACGGTATTGAATAGCCCGAAGGCGCGTCCTCTTTTCTCCGGCGGGATTACGTCCGCGATGGCTGCCTTCAGCAGTGATTCCTGGGCGCCCATTCCGACACCCCAAAGGATGATGCCCGCGAGGGCACAGCCGAATCCGCCGGCGAGCCAGGGCGGGAAGCCGAAGACCAGCGGCGCGAACAACAGGGAAGCCAGGGTAGTCAGCAGCATCACACGGATGCCCACCCGATCGTATACCTTTCCCAGTATCAGCGCGGACAATCCCTCGCTGCCCATGGCGATAGCATAGAAGAGCGGGATCCAGTCATCGGGGAGAAGACGGGCTCGTTTAAAGTGGAAAGCGATAAGGCTGTAGTCTGCGTATCCGGCGGCGATCAGCGCGCCAACGGCCGCATAATACCAAAAGAGCCGGGGATACCCTCTTGTCACCAGGGCGGTGTTGCCCATCTCGAGGTGCTCGGGGTGGGGATACTGCGTGCGTGCCACCAGCAAAACCGCCAAAGCCAGTGCGGCGGGGATGAGCAGCAGGCCGTATACCGCCGTGTAAGATCCATGGCGGTACCAAAGGGCAGCGCTCACCAGCAACGGTCCCACCGTCGCACCCGTCTGATCGAGCGCTTCATGCAAACCGTAGCCCCAGCCCCTTCCCATCTGTCGCGTTCCATAGGAGAGCATGGCGTCGCGCGGCGGCACCCGGATGGCCTTCCCTACCCGTTCGGAAATGATGAGCAGGACGGCAATCTGCCAATATCCTGCCAAAGCCAGCAGGGGGACGGACAGCAGGTTAATGCCATAACCGATAAGCGTAATCGTCCAATATTTTCCCGTCCGGTCGCTAAAATAACCGGAGATGAATCGAAGTCCGTAACCCAACAGTTCCCCCAGGCCGGCCATCCAACCGACCGTCGTCGCGGAGGCGCCCAGTATTTCGAGATAGGGTCCGTTGATGCTGCGGGCGGATTCATACGTCATATCCGCAAAAAGACTTACCAGTCCGATAGTCACGACGAAGCGGGTGGCTGTCCGCTTTTTCAACGCATTGATCATTGAATCATCCGGTTTGTACGACCCTATCCCCTTGGGAAGAGCCGTTGATAAATATCCACCGCATAACTGGTGGGCAGGGGTTCTCCCTGCAGCAATTTAAAGGTTCGCCGGGTGTCTGTCTCTCGTTCGGCACGCAGAAAAACCGCCTCGTCCCGCGACCGCTGATACCATCCGTGTGCCAAAGCATAGAGATGGGTCACGAAAAAGACCCGCACACCCTTTTCCCGCAATGCGCGGACGATCTGATCGGCGATCTCGGAACCCTCGCGCTCATTCGTCGCGGCAAAGGATTCGTTGAAAAGCACGATGGCATCCGGTGTCGCATGATCCACGATGGCACTCATTCGCGCCAGCTCCTCGTCGAATTTCCCGCTTTCCATCCCCTTATCCTCCTCCCGCTTGAAATGAGTGAAAAGAGAACGACAAAGCCCTGCCGAAAAGCCCTCCGCCGCGACG
>DASZYU010000383.1:0-3591 GCA_035545215.1 Puia sp. | reverse complement strand
ATACAGATCACCGACAAGGGTTTCGAGGAGATGGGCAGGATCGTGGACGGTGTCCGCAGCATGGTCGGCTACAATATTCCGCTGTCAACGGATCATTTCGGGCATTTCGATCTGAACAACGGGATCCGGCTGGGCAAGGCGCTGGAGAAATACCGGCTGGCCTGGATGGAAGACATCGTGCCGTGGCAGCTGACCGATCAGTGGAAGACGATCACGGACGCGCTCGACACGCCGACGCTGACCGGCGAGGATATCTATCTGCTGAAGAACTTCAAACCCCTGATCGACGAGCATGCCGTCGACATCATCCATCCGGACCTCGTCACCTCTGGAGGGCTGCTGGAGACCAAACATATCGGGGACTATGCCGAAGAGCATGGGATCGCCATGGCGATGCACCAGGCGGGGACGCCGGTGAGCTTTATGGCGAACGTGCATTGCGCCGCCGCCACGCAGAATTTCCTGGCGCTGGAGCACCACTCGATCGACGTACCCTGGTGGGAAAGTCTCGTCCGCACTACGGATGGAAGGGCTTTGATCACGAAGGGGTATGCCAACGTGCCGCTGTCGGCGCCCGGGCTCGGCATCGAGCTGAACGATGAAGAAGTGAAGAAGCATCTCACGGCTAAGGACAAGAGCTATTTCGCGCCTACGCCCGAATGGGATGACCTGCGTTCGCACGACAGAACTTACAGCTAGTCAAAAAAGATGAAAAAAAAGGACCTGACCTACACGCTGGTGATCATCGCCGCGGTGATCGTTTCGCTGTGTTACCCGAAATATTTTACCGAGATCAAGGGGTTCAAAATGGCCCGGCTGATCACTCCATTGTTGCAGGTGATCATGTTCGGCATGGGTACGTCGATGAGCCTGCGCGATTTTGCCGGGGTGGTTCGGACGCCGAAAGGGGTCATCATCGGGGTCTTCAGTCACTACCTGATCATGCCGCTGCTGGGTTTTACGCTCGCGAGTCTCAGCGGGCTGCCGCCGGAGATCGCCGCGGGTATCATTCTCGTGGGGTGTTCGCCGAACGGGCTTGCGTCCAATGTCATCTCTTACCTGGCCAGGGCCAACCTCGCCCTGTCGGTGACGCTGACGGCGGTCAGCACACTTTTGTCGCCGCTGCTCACGCCCTTGATGATGAAGCTGCTGGCCGGACAGTTCATCGCGATCGACGCCGGCGCGATGACGCTGGATATCATCAAAATGGTGATCGTCCCGATCGGGGCCGGGTTGCTTTTCAATAAATGGTTCAGCGGCAAGGCCGCCTGGCTGGACCGCGCGATGCCGTTGGTATCGATGGCGGGTATTGCCATTATCATAGCGATCATCACGGCTGCGGGCCGGGAAAGTCTGCTGACGATCGGTCCGCTGCTGATCCTGCTGGTGGCGATCCATAATCTGGCGGGGTATTGCCTGGGTTATTGGTCTGGACGACTGTTCCGAATGAGCGAGCGCGATTGCCGGACGATGGCCATCGAAGTCGGCATGCAAAATGCCGGGCTGGCCTCGGGTTTGGCGAAGGGTATGGGAAAGATCGCGACCGTGGGCCTGGCGCCGGCGATCTTCGGGCCATTGATGAACGCGACGGGTTCGCTGCTGGCATCGTGGTGGTACCGGCGACCTCCGGTGGAGAAGGATCGGAAGCCGCTGGTGGGCACGGGGGCCGCGTTGTTCTGTCTTTGTTTATTGGGTATCGCATTGCTCGGCGGTTGCCGGGGTGGTCATCATCGTTATGACGGAAGCGCAGGCGCCGACTGGCCGGCGTATGGAGGCAATCTAGCGGGGAACCGTTGGTCTCCCCTGGATCAGATCACGCGAGACAATGTCGGGCGGCTGGGTGTCGCCTGGACGTTCGATACGCGCGAAGACGGGGGGCCGGAGGAAGGAGGGCATGAGATACAGTGTCAGCCGATCGTCGTCGATGGCGTCCTGTACGGGACCACACCGGAGCTGCATTTGTTCGCCGTGAGGGCCGATGACGGCAGGTTGCTGTGGAAATTCAGCCCGCCGTATGTTCGTCAGCGTTTCAATACGAACAGGGGAGTCCTGTATTGGGAGGAGGGGTCGGACAAACGCATCCTGTACAGCAGCGGATCGGTGCTGTATGCGGTCGATGCCTCGACGGGCAAGCCCGTCGAGGGGTTTGGGAGCCGCGGGATGGTCGATCTGCATGAAGGATTGGGCGCCGGATTGGATCATGACATAACCGGCGCGATGGTGACCGCGACTACGCCCGGCGTTATCTATAAGCGTACGTTGATCATCGGGAGCAGCGTGTCGGAGGACGGCGATGCGGCGCCGGGGCATGTGCGCGCCTTCGATGTCGTCACGGGGCGGCTGAAATGGGTGTTCCACACCATACCGTTGCCGGGCGACCCGGGTTATGACAGCTGGCCACCCGATGCGTGGCGCAAGATCGGCGGCGCCAATTGCTGGGGAGGCATGGTCGTCGACGACAAAAGGGGGGTCGTGTATTTCGGGACGGGTAGCCCTTCTTCGGATTTTTACGGTGGGGCGCGCGCGGGAAAGGACCTGTTTGCCAACTGTATCGTGGCGGTAGATGCGGAGACGGGCCGGTTGCGATGGTATTATCAGACTGTGCACCACGATCTGTGGGACCGGGATATCCCCTGTCCGCCGAACCTGCTAACGGTGAAGCGCAATGGGCGACCGGTCGATGTGGTCGTTCAGACGACCAAGGACGGGATGATCTATGTGCTCGACCGGGACAGCGGAAAGTCGTTGTTCCCTGTCGAAGAGCGTCGCGTGCCGGTGGACGGATTACCCGGCGAGCATCCCTGGCCGGTGCAGCCCTACCCGGTGAAACCGGCGCCGTTGTCGCGGCAGACGTTGTCGGATAGCGATCTGACCGGGTTGTCGCCGGGGGCGCGTGCGTTCGCGGAGCGGCGTTTCCGATCGGTACGGCGTCCGTATAATAAGTATCTGCCGCCCGATACCTCGGGGACGTTGTTGCTCGGGTACAGCGGCGGCGCGGAGTGGGGGGGAAATGCCGGCGATCCCGGCGGCATCCTGTATCAGAATGCCAACGAGGATTTCTGGGACCTGCAAATGGTCTCGCGGGCGGCGAGGGAAAAAGCAGTGGCCGGCTTAATGATGGGCAAGGCGTTGTACATCTCCGGTTGTTCGGCTTGTCACGGTTTGGACAGGAAGGGGAGCCCGGGGCGGTTCCCGGACCTGACCCATATCGGTCGCCGGCGGACGGAGGCCGATATCGTGGCGCTCATCGCGAGCGGAAGCGGTAAGATGCCTGCGTTCACGCAGTTGACGGACGGGCAGCGGCGGCGGATCGCGGAATATTTGCTGGAGCCCTGGGCGGTGGCGCCGGAGCACAGGGAGGTGATGAAGACCGTCCGAACGAGCGCGGTGTTCCCGTATCAACCGGATTATGTCATCAAAGTGTGGCGGCCGTTCACGGACAGTTCGGGTTACCCGGCGGTGAAGCCGCCGTGGGGAACGCTGAATGCGATCGATCTCAATACGGGAGAATACGTGTGGCGCGTGCCGTTGGGCGAATATCCCGAGCTCACGGCCAGGGGAATGCCTGTCACGGGGACGGAGTCGTATGGC
>DASZYU010000382.1:0-17542 GCA_035545215.1 Puia sp. | reverse complement strand
GCCCGAATAGGGCCTCGTATTTGTAAGCGGAAACGACCGTGCTATTGACCGTGACGGCAGCCGCTGACTTAATGTCTTTCATCACATCATCGCTGGTAAACCCTTTCGCCTGCAACCATTGTCCGTTATTGTCGTTCTGCTGAATCGTTAAGCCCGACAAGAACTCCAGCTTCCCGTGTGCGATGTTTGTTCTATAAACCGCCTGAGGTTCGGCAATCCATGAACCAATATTACTGGCGGTAAAAATCGTGGACCTCGTGCTATTCGGGCGGCTTTCAGGAGCGAGCGTTGTCAGCGGATAAAGAACCGTCTCATCTGTATGGAGGTCCGTATACCCGAGGCTGCATTTAAGGTCCAGCCCGCGTAGGATCGAGTAGGCCAGCGAAAGGTTGCTGATCAGGTTCCTGGTCTTATTCGTATACTGATTGAATAAGGTAGCCAGCGGATTGGTCCAGGTCGACGTACCTGCTGCATTCGGCGCCCAGTTCAGACTACCGTCCGTGTTGTAAAGGGCAGGCGCGTCCGGCGCTAGCTGAAGCGCCACATTTGTCAGATCGGCGCCGGGCAATGCGTTGTCATCCAGCATATAGTTGCCGGAAAATTGCAGATGAAATTTATTGTTGACCGAAGCGCTGCTCTCACTGAAATGTAAACTTGCCTTTTGATCCGAAAAATTACCTGGAAAGACCGCAGTCTCCCGATAGTAGGTCCCACCCAGAAAGTATTGCGCGAGTGCGGTACCGCCCGACACGCTTGCGTTGGTTTGCGTATATTTTGCCGTTCCACCGATCAGTGCTTTTTGCCAATCGGTATTGCGGGTCGTATCCCAGAGCCCGTTCATATCGTAATCTGTCGATAAGATAGCCGTATTATCGTTTCGCTTCGCTTCATGACGCATCTCAAGGTATTGCGTCGTATTTAAGAGTTTGACATGGCGCGTTACTTTGCCCCAACCGGTTTGAGCGTTTAAGCTAACCTCGGTCCTTCCGGCTTTTCCTTTTTTGGTCGTAATAAGTATGGCTCCATTTGCAGCCCTCGAGCCATAAATCGCTGTTGCATCAGCATCTTTTAACACCTCGATGCTTTCAATGTCCGCTGAATTGATATAGCTCAGTGGATTACCGCCTAGTCCGGTCGCACCAGAACTCCCCAGTACTCCCGCCGTCCCTCCCCCTTCGGTCGTGGACAATAATTGAGAAACATAAGGCACTCCGTCGATTACATAAAGCGGATCGTTCCCACTGGCGATACTGTTTTGACCCTCCACCCGCACAGTGACCCCTGCCCCCGGCAATCCGTTCGACTGCGTAATAAACAATCCCGGCACCCTCCCTTCCAGGGCCAGCAACGGATTGTTCACCGGTTGCTTCTCGATATCCGCCGCCTTGACAGTTGAAATGTTGCCTGTACTGAACCTTTGCGTCGTCGTCCCATAAGCAATCACCTGTATCTGATCCAACGGGCTCGTACTCCGCTCGAGCAAAATGGTCACACCCGCCTGCCCGCTATATTTATACTGCCGCGGCTCAAAGCCCGTGTACGTCACCACGAGGGTCACACCCCCTTCCACCCCCTTTATGACGAACTCCCCCTTCGCATCCGTCGCGGCCCCGCGCTGCGTCCCCTTGACCAGCACACTCGCACCCGCGATCGGCGCCCCAGTAGAATCCACGACCCGGCCCCGGATGTCGTTCGGTGGCGATACCGCCCCCGCCGGCGGAGGCAAACCAACCGCCGGCCGCCTTTTCACGACGATGTATTTGTCAACAAGTGTGTACGTAAGCGGCTGGTTCTGGAAAAGCCGGTCAAGCGCCGTCGCCAGCGTTTCGCCGTGCAGGCTTAGCGTCACCTTCCGCGAGTCCCCCAGCAGGTTGCGCGTGTAGATAAAACTGTAACCGGTCTGTTCCTGGATACTTCGGAAGCAGTCCTCGAGCGCCGCATCTTTGACGCTGAGACTCACGCTTTGGGCCCTGCCAGCGGCCGCCAGATGCAATGCCCCGGCGAATAGAAAAATAGTGGTCAGTCGCATAACCTTCCCGATTGGTCCCGGACAACCAATCCGCTGTATCGATCCGGATGGCGTCCGAAAGAGCTGTTCACAATAAGCAGTAAAATGCATAAATTGCATTGTTTGGGTTAAAAAATAGAGGCGACAAGTGCTATCGATTGACCCGAATCTAATGTCTCGAATTCGTTCGAGGCCGCCGGTAGTGCCGCAAACACTCCCGGCTTTTTGTTGGATCAACCCATTTAAGACTTAGGAAAGGCGCCCTATGCGGGCTTTCATGGACTCGGTTTGGAAAACTAATAGAGAAGGCTTCTTAGTATAGAGCCGATCACCGGAGCACCGTGACCGTTTTTCCTTCGATCCGGAAATGTACCTGTCCGGTCAGCTCGAAAAGGTTAAGCACTTTGGAGATGGGTTCGTTTCGCGAAATCTTACCGATAAACAGCTGCTCCGGCTTGCTCTCATAGTTCACCTCGATCGCATACCACCGCCGCAGCTGCCGCATGATCTGTTCTATCGTCGCATCCGAAAAATAAAATTGATCGTTCTTCCAGGCGATCGTCGCCGTCAGATCGGGGTCTCGCCGGGTTTGCATCTGGCCGTTTCGACCGATCGCCTCCTGCTCGCCCGGCTGCAACACATCTGAGCCGCCGGCGCTGCTGACCCGCACGCTACCTTCCACCAACGTCGTCTTAATGGCCTCCTCATCGCTATAAGCATTGAGGTTGAACGACGTACCGAGTACTGCGATCTCGGTTCCCGCGCAGCGTACTTTAAACGGCTGAAGGGCATTCTTCGCCACCTCGAAATAGGCTTCCCCTTCCACTTCCACTACCCGTTCTTTCCCAGTAAAGCTTACGGGGTACCGAATCGAGGAAAGCGCATTTAGCCACACCCTCGTTCCGTCCCCCAGCGTGAGTTTCCATTGCCGTCCAATCGGCGTCGATACGGTGTTGTACAACACCTCCCGGCCCGCACCTTCATAATCCAGTTCGGCGCCTTTCTTGACGACACGCACAGCGCCTTCACCCGCCACGCTGCCATTGGCCGCGCTGTCGAGGACGATCTGTTTGCTATTGGAAAGCGTCAGTATGGCGCCGTAATGGCCGGGCGGAATATCATTGGTCAATGCCGTCGAACGGGCGGATGAACGGTCGGGATGCGGTCGTGGAATATAAAGAAAGGTTCCGATTACGGCGAGAAGCACAACGGCTGCTGCCGCTGCACGGGTAATCGTCCAGATGATCCGGCTCCGGCGTCGTAGGCTAATCGTCTTCTCTGCATCGCGGATCCGCTCGTGTACTGCCGCCAAAAAACCGGCGGTCCGTTCTTCGCTGGGGACAATCCCAAACCCGCCCGACCGGAACGACTCCTTCAGGATCTCGTCCACGAGCGGGCCATAGGCAGGATCGTCCAGCATCCCGATCAGCTCGCGGCGATCGCTATCGGTAAGATGGCCACTGGTATAACGTTCCAGCAGCTCGTGGATGAGGGCGGCATCGGGCATAAAATAGAGTTGAAATCTCCTTCTTAGATAAAGACGCTGCCGGCAAACCCGGGTGACAGGGTCGCGCCAAAAAAAAGTACGGCGGCCAGCCATCCCAGCCCCTGCCCTGCCAGCCAATCGCGGAGAAAATTATAGGCCTGGGTAAGGTGAAATCGGACGGTCCTTTTGCTGATGCCCATTCTTTGCGCCGCCTCATCCTGCGTCAAACCCTCGACCCTGACCAGCTTAAAAGCGGTTTTTTGCTGCGGCGGAAGCGCTTCGATGCCTTTATTAAGAATGTCCTGCAGATCCCTCAATTCCATCCGCAAGTCGGGCGCGAATTCCGCTGCTAGCGGGTATTCCGCATCCACCGGCACCGTCTCCACAAGCCTCTTGCGCAGCGCGGAGACCAATTGATTACGGACCATAATGAACAGGTAATCGACAAAACTTTCGAGTTCGGGCAGCTTTTCGCGCCGTTGCCATAGCCGGACAAACACATCCTGCGTCAGTTCCTCTGCCCGCTGACTCGATTTCAGGTAGGCCAGCGCATGCCCATACACCCGTCCCCAATGCCGCGTCACGAGGGCATTAAACGCCTGTTCGTCTCCGTTGCATAGCCGTTGGAGAAGCGTTTCATCGTTCTGGTATGAGCGCGGGTCGGGCAACGAAGACAAAACTAAAGCAAAAACGAGTGATGTACAAAAAGGCGCCGGCTGAACCTCGTTCAGCGAATAGCGCCGCCCCAAAAACCGAAACCCCGGCGATCGGGGCGCCAGGGCTGTCGGTAAAACATGGGTAGGAACCGCTCGCTATACTGCCCTTTAATTCGTGGGCCACGTCGGCTTTCCCAGCTTTATCTTTTTCAGGGTCGCATTGTAATCGGCTTTTGATTCCCCCGCATAAGTCCGCTGTAAAGTAATCGCCTTTTGCTCCCAATCAACGGCCTCGGCGACCTTTCCCATTTTGTACAACAGATTCGCCTCTGTATCGTAATACTTAACATAGGTCCCGGGGTCCTTCTCTAACCGGATAGCCAGTTCGTTCCACCGAAGGGCTCTTGACAATATCGGCGTGTCATTGCAATGAGAAAAAATAAGCGAGGCACTTCTGTTCAACTCGTATGTGTCACCCAGGAAGGCGCCAAACAGCCTCCCGCCACTTTCGGGCGGATACAAGAGCATCCGTTCCTCAAAACAGTCGGCAAAGGTCTTCCAGTCACCAATCGCTTTATAGAAAATCAACTTTTCTCCCGAAACAAGATCAACGGCAAGTTTCTTACCATATTTTTGGGTGATGACAGTCTCTAAAGCCGTCCAGTCCGGATGCTTCGTTATCGGCCTTTTACCTGCCCACAATTTGCTGCTCAACTCCTCCTTTCGTACAGTATTCTTAATCAGGACCTCCGTCCAGTCCCGAAAACCGAGAATTTTATCCACCGTGTCTGGATGGGTGTAGAGAAACCGAAATGCCGCACCCTCCGAATGGATCAAATTCGGAAACCTATAAATAAAATTGAGCACATCCGGTGAATAAAACTCATCCCCATGCAACTTTTCTATATACTCCCTCATGTGCTCGGCCACTATGGCCCTCACTTTCGCGCTTTCCTCAAATGTTCTCATGAAAGCAACATTTCTATTCGAAAACAGCTCCTGAGGCGGCATCCTGCTCAAATAGTCATACGCTACCTGGGTTGCAAGGCCAGTATCACCCGACCACTCCAGTTCTTCCGCGAGTGACACCATTTCAGCAGTATCCCTTATTCCCTTTAAGTAGGCGGCTAGCATGCCCTGATAGTTCCTGGACGGATCGATGGCTGTTGAAGCCAGACGGATGAACTCATCCTTCTTCTTATAGCCGACTTCCTGATGAATCAGCACGCCGTCCGAAGAAAAGAATAAGAAAGTCGGAAAGGCATTGACTTTATAGTTGTGCTTTAGGTGCGCTGCATCAGCATACCAATTCCTGACGGGCGCACCGTCCTTTCTCGATGAATCCATTTGGACCCGCACCGAGATAAATTCTCTGTTGAAGACGTCTCCGACTGACGGCCGACGAAAAGTTGTGTTATCCATCACCTTGCACCATCCGCACCAGGTTGTAAAGCAATCCACAAAAACATGCTTTCTCTCTTTTTTTGCCTTTGCAAGTATTTGCTTCCAACTCAGGTTCTTTTCAAATCGAATGGCAAAAGCCGAAGTGTCCGTATTGCTACTCTTTGTTTGCCCAAAGGACAGCAAAGGAAAAGGAAAAAATATTAATGCTATTATTTTCATCACTGTAAATGTTCTATGTAAGAGATGTATTTAACAAGGTGTTCCGCCGCGTCTCAATATCCCCTATTCTGTGTAAGATTTGGGTCTTTCAACATTTCATTTAGGGGAATTGGATACCATTGCCAGTCGCTGCTCCAACTGCCGTCTTTTTTCCCGGCCGCTATGGTCATGACGGCATCGATGTTTCCGGTTCGTTTTAGGTCAAGCCAGCGGTGGCCCAATTCCGTAAACAATTCCACCTGTCGCTCATGCAGAATACCTGCCAGCAACCCGGATTTATCAGTTGCCGCGGTACCAGGCAATCCAGCCCGCGCGCGAACAGCATTTAAATCGTCCTGCGCGCCGGAAATATTATTTTGGTTTGCCCTCGCTTCTGCACGAATCAGGTACTGTTCTGCCAGTCTGAACATCATCAAATATTCGCTTTGGGGGACGTTCGATGCATTGACCTTATACTTATATGCGTAATGGTACACGTTCCCACCAACCGTATCTGACCCTACCCACGCCGACTTCCGCTGGTCGCCTGGTTCAAAACTATTCACCAGCGTGTCGCTGAGATAGACAAAATTGACCGGGCCGGGACCGCTCGGAGGAAGTATGAACAGATAGGCGTCCTGCGTATTAGTAGTACCGCTCGTCACCGGCTGCAATTGCCAAATGGCCTCCCGGCTATTCTTAAGAAAGACATTTCCGAGGGTCGTTAAAGAAAACAAGGAAGTATTATTGATCACGGAAGTTGCCGCCAATTCCGCACTGTCGTATTTTCCGGTGTACAAATAAGCCCGCGCAAGCAGAGCCGCTGCCGCCCATTTTGTCGGCCGCACCCGCTCCTCGGAAGACGCATATTTCTGCAAGGATCCGTTCAGGTAATCTGCGCTCAGAAGGTCCTCAGCGCTCCGCAAATCGGAGATTACCTGCGCATAGACAGCCGAGGCAGGAGTTCTTGGCAACAACGAGTTCACCTTGTAATCGGTTGTCAGTGGCAGCGGCACATCGCCATACAAATTGACAAGATAAAAATAGAAAAAGGCACGCATGAACCTTGCCTCTCCCAGTAACTGTTGTGTCACGGCAGGTGTCAGCGCATTGGCCTTGGTCAACGCTTCTATCGCTGAATTACATATAAAAATATACGGATAACAACTGCTCCAGGTTTCTACCCCTGTCGGCGGATTCGTAGTCAGCGCGTTCCTGTAATAGGCGAGCGCCGTCGCGTTGCTCAGGTCAAATAAGGTCAATTCATCAGCCGATAGTCCCGCATACAACGAAATCATTGGGAATCCATTATTGAAATGATTATCCTTTAAACTCATATCGGTATAGAGAGCCGTCAACGTCGAGATAGCCGTGGCATCGGAAGAATAAACATTTTCGCCGGTTATCGATGTGACAGGCGGATCGACCGCGACCAGTTTTTTACACGCGGCGAAAGACAACAGGGCACTTGCCGCAATAGCCAGCAGTGTGAACCGTTCAGCAATATGTCTATCATAAATTAATTCTTTCATTTTCTTCATTTTTGGCATTGTCGTGAATAAGATCGCCCAGAGTTACCCTATATACCGATCCGCACTCCTATCGTCAAAATCCGTAACAGCGGCAGCGAAACCGTGCTCCTGTTTTCAGGATCGAGGCCTTTGAAGTTTGTGATGGTAACTAGATTTTGACCGTGCAAGTATAACTGGCAATACTGCATTTTGGCTTTCCTGATCAACCGATCGGGGAACCGCCAGGAGAGTGATAGGTTTTTTAGACGGATATAAGAAGCATCGGAATAGCCGTAATCGCTGCTCCGCTCGTTGAAAACGGCGCTATTCAATGTAGTATTTTGGCTGAATTTCTCGATCGGGGCGATATCCCCTGGCTTTTGCCACCGGTTTAGGACGGAAACAGGCTGATTACCCAGTCCGCCATTGAATTGCCCGGCCCCCGCATTGTTGTTATAGAAATACCTGGGTCCCAGCTGGCTTACGAACTGGAACAACACATCCAAATAGAATCCCTTATACGAGAAACTGTTCTCAAAACCACCGTAAAATTTAGGAAGCGTATTGATCAACACGGTTCTATCCGATGAGTAGTCCGGACCAAACGTCGTCTTTCCTGTTTTATCCGAAAATTCGAATTTACCCGTCGTCGGATCCACACCGAGTGAATGAAAGGCTTTAAGGATGGATACCGGCTGACCAATGACCAGCACGGAGGCAGAAGCAGAGCTCGCTAAATTGGGGAAGTCGATCAACTTATTTTGAGGGATCGTCACGTTAATACTGCTCGACCATGCGAAATTTCCCGCTCTTACCGCCCTGGCAAGCACAGAAAACTCCCATGAAGTATTCTCGACCGTGGCCGGGAAATTCTCTGTGACGTTTCCGAAACCCGTTATAACGGGTAGGCTATACGGTAGCAACTCATTGGACGAGCGATTGTGATCGTAGTCAATGGCGATGGTAAGAAAATCTTTACAAACACCAATATTCGCCCCGACTTGCCACTTCCTCGTCTCCTCCCACTGCAGATAAGGGTTCGGAATCCCGTTGGGAAGAAGCGCAACAGTTCCCTGGTATGGGTTGCCGACGTTGCCGATTGCGGAATACAGGTCCATAAACTGGTAGTCGCCAATCTGGTCGTTACCGGTGGTGCCATAACTTCCTTTTAACTTGCCAAAGCTAAGGAACCTTAGATTTTTCCTGATCCACTCCTCCTGCGAGAATATCCATCCAAGCCCAACGGAGCCGAAATCATGAAATTGATTGACCGAGCCAAAGCGGCTGCTGCCGTCCCGTCTTCCAGTCAAATCAATGATATATTTGTCCTCCCACACACAGTTGATCCTCCCAAAAGCCGCATTGTACCGGTAAACAGCATTCAGCGAGGAATTCACCTGAACGGATGATGCCGATCTTATATCCTGCATAACCGCATCACTCAGGAAACCTAATCCTGCCATATTCTGTCCATTGCTATTGTTTTGCTGAATGGTGGTACCTAATAAAACATCAAGTCTACCTCTCCGGATAACCGCATTGTAGTGAAGCTGCGGCTCTGCAATCCAGGAATTCGATAAATTATTGACGAAGATGGCACTTCGTGTAGCCGTGGCCCTGCTCTCCGGCTTTACGGCGCTCAGGGGGTTCGGTGTAAATTCGTTAACCTGCATGTTGGTATAGCCAAAGCTGCTTTTAATCTCCAATCCGCGAAGAACCTGATAGCTCACCACCGCATTGCTGAACAGATTGTAAGTCTTGTTTTGATAGTACTTATTTAGACCGGCAAGTGGATTGCTCCAGGTCGAGGTACCAGTCGATGTCGGCGCCCAATTAAGGCTCCCGTCCTTGTTACGGAGAGCGGGTGCATTGGGTGCTAGTCTGATCGCCGTCGGTGTGAGATCGTTTCCGGGTAATCTGTTATTATCGACCATGTAGCTGCCAGACAGCTGCAATTTGAATTTCTGGTTGGCGGATGCACTGTTAAGATTGAAATGCAATTCCCCTTTCTTATCGGCAAAGTCGCCCGGCGATACCGTGGTCTCGCGATGATACCCGGCGCCGACTAAAAAGTTCGTATTCGCCGTCCCGCCGGAAACCGACGACTGGATATCCGCATACTGTGCCGTTCCGCCGATCAGCTCTTTCTGCCAATCTGTGTAACGGGTCGTATCCCACGCCCCATTGAGATCATAGTCGCTGGCAGCAATGGTTGAATTGTCGTTTGCTTTCGCTTCGTTCCGCATTTGAAGATATTGCTGCGTATTGAGAAGATTCAGCATTTTCGTCACCCTTCCCCACCCGTTTTGCATGTTGACGTCGATTTTCGTTTGTCCGGCTTTACCCTTCTTTGTGGTGATAAGAATCGCTCCGTTCGCCGCCCTCGACCCGTAAATGGCAGTGGCGTCCGCATCTTTTAAGACTTCCATGCTTTCGATATCCGACGGATTGATATAGTTGAGCGGGTTGCCGCCGGGACTGCCCACGCCACCGATTACCGGGCCGCCGGAGTTCCCAAGAGGGGCCCCATAGGTGGTTGTCAATAATTGCGAAGGGTAAGGCACTCCATCGACGACGTACAAGGGGTCGTTCCCTCCGGAGATGCTATTTTGCCCTTCCACCCGAACGGTCACCCCCGCTCCCGGCAATCCATTCGCCTGCGTAATAAACAATCCCGGGACCCTGCCCTCAAGGGCCAACAGCGGATTATCGACGGGCTGCTTTTCGATATCCTCCGATTTTACGGTTGAAATGTTCCCTGTACTGAACCGTTGCGTCGTCGTCCCATAAGCAATCACCTGTATCTGATCCAATGGGCTTGTGCTCCGCTCGAGCAAAATGGTCACACCCGTCTGCCCGCTATACTTATATTGTCGCGGCTCATATCCCGTGTACGTCACCACGAGGGTCACACCCCCTTCAACCCCCTTTATGACGAACTCCCCTTTGGCATCCGTCGCCGCCCCCCGCTGCGTCCCTTTCACCAGCACGCTCGCCCCCGCGATTGGCGAACCGGTCGAGTCCACCACCCTCCCGCGAATATCCCCAGCCGGTATGGCCGACCTCCCCACCTCCGTCGCTATCTGTTTCCGCGCGATCGCAATGATCTTCCCGTTGATCTGCCAGGCCAGCGACTGGCCGGCCAGCAGACTATCCAGCGCCTCCGCCAGTGGCGTATTTTTCCACCGGATGCTGACCGGTTTGGCGCCCTGCAGATCGGCTTCGTCGTAGAAGAAGACATAGCCCGTTTGCTTTTCGATGATGGAAAATGCCCGGACGAGCGGGATTTCCCGCGCGGAATAGGTCACCGTCTGGGCAGCGGTGCGGGCAGTCACCTGCAAAAATCCGGCGAGTAGAAGGATGGCTGTTAGTCTCATCACTAACAAGATTTTAGGAAAGCAATCGAAATTCGTTTTGGTTCTCCGACCCGATCGCTGCCCGGAGGCACGAAAAGGCCTGTCAAATGCACGTAAATACATACTTTTGTTCTGGTTTGGGTGAATAAATAAGCAGTCGTCCATGTATTGTTCTATCGGTTTCCCAAGCCGGAACCGGGTCGAGACGCCAATCTTTACGCCCGGTTTTTTCGTTTCAGGTCCCCAATGCAGGGCAAACCTTGTCGTTGCCCTACCAATGCCGTTAAATGATACTAATCTTTTAGGAAGGTTTATGCAGGAATCAGGGTCGAATGGTCAAATGATGCTTGTCCTCGATCGTATAATGTACCCTCGTTGAGGCAAGAGTCTTGAGTACCTGGTCCAGGGTAGCGCTCCGGTCGAGCTTGCCGCCAAAACGCCGGGGAGGTATCGCGCCTTCATAACGAACATCCACGTCATACCAACGCGAGAGCTGCCGCATCACCGTTTCCAAATCGGAACCGGCAAAGGCAAATAACCCGTTCTTCCAGGCCATGACGACCGATGTGTCGAGGCCGTCCTGCCGCTCGATGGTACCCGTCACCACCGCCTGCTCGCCGGGTCGCAGGACCAGTTTACTGTTTTCTTTCTCCACCTGGACCTTGCCCGCCAGCAACGTCACCCGGAGCGCCGGCTCGTCGCCATAAGCGTTGATGTCAAAGGCCGTGCCGAGGACCAGCACCTTCGTATTTCCCTTCACGACTCCGAAAGGCCGGTGCATATCGGACGACACCTCAAAATAAGCTTCCCCGTCTATCTGTACTGTCCGCTCGCCGCCCGAAAAAGCCGCCGGGTATCGAAGCGTGGTGCCCGCATTCAGCCAAACCTTCGTTCCGTCGCTCAGCGTCACGGTAACGACGCGGCTGCCGCGTGGATTGGTTAGGGTGTTAAAGGAGATTTCTCCGGACGCCACGCGCGTCGGTTGATAAGCGACCTGTCCGTCAGGTAATTTGACGATCCGCACATTGCCCTGTACCGCCAGCGCACCGCTGCCCACGCTGTCCAGGAAAACCTGCCGACCGTTCCCCAGCGTGATCGTTGCCCGGTTCGACTGTGGTGCCGGCACATCGATCTTAGCCACCGCCGGCGGCACCGATGAAGACCGCGACCTGGTTTGAGACCACCACCAGCCTCCTGCACCCAGCATGAGCACGACGGCTGCGGCAGCCGACCATGGACGCCAGCGTACCTGCGTGACAACAACCGCGGGTCGGATGGCCGCCTGGATCGTCCGCTTCATCATCTGCCGGATCTCCCCCCTGTCGCCCATACCGGCTTCGCCCCACCCCTCGCCCGCATACCGTTCCCAGAGGGCATTGTAGGTGTCCATATCCTCTTTTGAGGCCCTCCCGGTAACGATCCGGTCGCATAGTGTGATGAGCTCTTCCCTGGTCATTGGAATGGGTTATTGCTTTAAGGTCACGGGCGAAAGACGGAACCCTGAAGGGGCGTGAAAATTTTTTTATGGAATCGTTACTTTTTGGTGAAGCGGAATCGCTATTTCTTCGGCAGGATCCGGCTATTTCTTCGGCACCATCTCAAGCGCGAGTAACAGGATGGTGCACAGCTGGTAGGTGTCTATCCGATTTCGGATCTTTCGGAGGGCAATAGTCATCTGCGTTTCCACTGTCTTGACCGAAATACCCAGCCGGTCGGCGATCTGTTGATTGGAAAGGCGCTCGTCACGGCTGAGCAGGAATATCTCCCGGCAACGGTCCGGCAGGCCCTGTATGGCCTCGCGGATGACGGCTTCCAACTCGCGGGTAGCCGCTTGCCGGTCGGCATTGAGCTCCGCTCCCGCCCCCTGAAAATCCCTCAGCTCTTTAAAAAAACTATCCCTGACCCGTCCGTCGCGAATATGATTGGCGACCCGGAATTTTACCGCCGCGCGGAGATACGGGCCGACCGCCTCCACTTTCAATTCGAGCCGCCGTTGCCACAGCCTGATAAAGATATCCTGGACGATGTCCATCGCCGCAGCCCGGTCACGGAGCAAATAAAAAGCAGACTGGTACAGCGGTTCCCAGTAGCGTTCGTAGAGGATGTCGAAAGCGGCGGGGGCGGCATCATCCCTGGTCAGCAGTTGCAGCAATTCGGGGTCGGTATGGTCACTATACGATGCCATGGGCCTTAACGTCGAACGGCTAAAATACAAAAAAGGGGGCAATGCGCGACTGAGGTTCGAAGCAGGCTGAACGTGCGTACGGCTCTTCCCCCGTTTATTTTTTTCCTGCCGCCATTTCCAGCGCCTTATAGGCATTCACCACGCCGCCGGTGACGCAGAGTTCATCCATCCGCACGGCCCGCCGGTCCTTCCCGCTGCCCACGTACACCGGGTGGCCGGGCTTCACGACGGAGGCGAGGATAATGTCCTTCACCTGCTGAGCCCGAAGTTTGGGATGGTACTCGCGGATCAGCGCTGCAAGCCCCGTGACAACGGGCGAAGCCATGCTAGTCCCGCTCTCGAAACCATATTTGGAACCGGGCAGACAACTATATATCTGAACCCCCGGCGCAAAGACATCCACCGAGCGACGGCCATAGTTGGAGAAAGACGCCACCAGGTTCGAATCATTCTTCCATCCCGACGCGCCGACGACGATCCACGCGCCCGCAACGCCGCTGCCGTCGGCATAGATGCGGTTGGGGAAATTCGGATTGGCCGAATCGTCGAGGTCCTTGCCGTCATTGCCTGCCGCCTGGATCAGCAACACGTCTTTTTTCAGCGCATATTTCACTGCCTCGTCGACCGCCGCCTTGTCCTTCGCATAGGCCTTCCCAAAGCTCATGTTGATCACCCGCGCGCCGTGATCGGCCGCGAAGCGGATCGCATTGGCCACATCTTTGTCGCGTTCGTCGCCATCCGGCACCACCCGCAGGATCATCAGGCGGACGTCGTCCGCCACGCCATCGACGCCTTTGCCATTGCCGCGTTCTGCGGCGATGATGCCCGCCACATGCGTCCCGTGTAAAGCGTCCGGCCCGGTGACATCCGCGTTGCCATAAAAGCGCTGGCGGCTGTCGTTGTAGTCGTCGCCGACGATAGGCCGCGGGTCGTAGGCCATATTGTAATGGTAATGCAGCTCGTCTTCGAAATGTTTCAGCGGCGCATCGATCCCGTCGCGGACGATCGATCCGTAGGTCTCCCCCTGTTGTATGCTGGAGATCATGATCTCGCGCACGCGTTGCTCGCCGCCCGACTGCGGTTGGAATGCCTGCCAGTCGCCGAGAGTCGGACTGTCCTTGCCCATTTTTATCACCATCGAATCCATGATGGTTTTAAATCTGCCGATCGCATTCACCGTCATCTCCACGCGCCGCAACCCCTGTTCGTACGCTTTTTTCATCGCCAGGTAGCGCGCATATCCCACACTGTCGGGCCCGCTGATGCTGACGCTCTTTATACTGTCGTACCTCGGCGCCTCTTCGCGAAGCAACCTGACCATCTCGAGGTTGTCGTGCCAGACATCGCTGTCCTTACCGCCGATGAAATCCCAGCCATGCACATCGTCGATGTAGCCGTCATGATCGTCATCGACGCCGTTCGCCGGCTTTTCCTTTGGATTAACCCATAGCACGTCGCGCAAGTCCTCATGCGCCGTATCGGTACCGCCGTCGATAACGGCAACGACAACCGTGCGATGCTTTTTTCCCTGTAGCAGTCCGTATGCTTTTGTAGTACTGATGCCAAAAACGGTGTCCTTTTCGAGGTCCTCGTTCTTCCAATCCTTGTCCTGCGCCTTTCCGGCGATGGGCAGCGCGAATACGGCCGTCAAGACAAGTACCCGCCAATAGTCGATGATCGATCTGTTCATAGCGGACAAAGATAGGCCAACCTGTCCAATCCTCTCATTGACAAATCAGGACTTTTTTAACATAAACTTCTGTCCCGGATAGACGGCCATTCGTACGCCCAAAACCGACCTTCGTCGCGTCGTTTCGCCAATTGTATCTTCTGTGGTCATGCCGCCATCCGCTACCCTGCAATAAGCCCTTCCGGCACACGTTTAAGACTGTTCGACATCTTCAAAGGCGGCTGGGAACTTCGATAGGCCATCTCGTTTTTGAGGCTGTTAAAAGACCCGACAGACCCCGGGGACTTCCGCGGTCGTCAACCAATCGCCGTACCCATGCCCAAAGAAACGCCCTGTGAGGCACCCAGTGCATTTCAATGCATCCTACGCGAAGCCGCGCGTCGCTCGCGACAGGCGGCCAACCGCCAGCGACTAAAGGGAGTGTTGTTGCATAAAGGCGACGCCCTCACCAGCGTTCAGCTCTACACCGACCTCATCAGGGCACTGACCCAGGCGCACCAGGAGCCCGTCGAAATCATCGACTGGAAGGAACTGGCGGGCGAACCGGCGCCGCCCGAGCCGCAGCCCGCGCATGAATACGAGGCGATGGCCATGGCCAGGCTCAACAGCCACCGCCCGGGCAGGCTGGACAAAATTTTCAACACGTCCGCAAGGAGAAAACAGCGGTTCGAAAGATCGCTTGCCGCGGCCATCGAAAAGGACCTCCAGCTCTTTGCCAAAGCGCGCGGCGAATGGATGATCCAAACCGCGGAATGGGAAAAATTACGCCGGCTGGCGCAGCGCGTGTTGCAAAAGGATGCGACCGCCTATCGCGAGGTGATGGTGCTGTTCCATCCGGAGATCACAGGTGCCGACGGGACGGTCTCACCCGTTTGTCATTTCCGTGAGCGATGCGTGGAGATCGAGTGGCATGCCGGGACCGATCATGTCGTACCCCATTACACGATCACACTAACACCGAAGCGCAAACTTTTGCAAAGGGCCCTTACCACCGGGGAGTACCACCGGCTGTACCAGGACCACGTCTGCAGCTGGCTGATCCATGCGGCCCGCGAAGCGCTCGCCCTGCTGCCCGTTGAATTTGTAGTGATCCATCTACTCTGCGATCTGCCTGATCCTTCCACCGGGAGCCCTGGCCCGCAAACCATCGTTTCGGTGATCTTCAATCGGGAAGTCCTCGCGGCTCCCCATGCCGGTGCGTCCGATCCCCGCGAAACGCTGAAAAGCTTCCGGCACAATATGGACTTCGATGCAACGACCGGTTTCAAACCTGTCGCCAGGCTGAGCCCATCCGCCTTTACGCGTCAGCAGGGGTAGAAGGACAATCAACCGTTGCTTATGATCACAGCACCGTCCGCGATTTTGTAATGAGGATGCATAGGTTCAAATGCTCCGCTATTCGTAATATTCCATGATATAATTCCCTATCGCGGTCACCAGGCCATTGTGCTGCTGTTGTCCGTCCCTTGCCCTCCAGCCATTGTCCGTGCAACAGATATAAGCAAATAAACTGTCCCCCAGCATGACCCTGAAATATACCGGCACCCCGTTGGCGCCTCTTTTGCCCGAGGGCGTGATCGTGCCGTCATAATGGCGGCCCTCGAAATCGAGCGAGAGCTTGATCGACTTATCCGCCTGCTCCACCTCGCCGGCCTCCTGCGCGCTCTTCGCTCCGCCCATGCCTTCGGGCGACGCATCCGTGAAAGCGGCCTTCTTCTCGCGTTCGTGATCCAGGTTAAAATTATTTTCCATGACTCATTTCTTTTATGCCGAAAAGTATAAATCCCGTGCCACGGCCCGCTGGCATCGCGATTGCATCGCTGTCCGTGAGCCAGGAGCATCGCCCGGGAACCCGTTCAGGTCCCATGAACGTCCGGAACAATCTATGTCTGAATCAATTGGAAATAACACCTCATTCCCTGTGTCGCCTCCCAAGCCGGCAAAGGCTGTTCCACCTTCCTTCAAACCCACAGGAGCCGGATCTCCCGACAATCCGCCAAAAAATATCCCCCCTCCGGGAACTCCTCCGTCAATGCCACCACCGCCTCCTGCGAAGCCCGACGAACCCCGGCCGCCGTCTCGCGGAAGGCCGGAAAGCCCTGCGGTGCGTCCGGATCTGGACCCGGACCTCCCCGAATCGCCCGGTCCGCCGCTCAGCGATCCGGATAGCCCCAGAGAGTAAAAAAGGCATCCGGTGGGCCCTCAACCTGGACCGATCGCCTCGGGCGCAGCCGAACACCATCGATTCCCGGGCACGAGCTGGCGGGAGTGGTCACCGCGCTCGGTTATGGCACGACGGGTCTGTCGGTGGGTCAGCGGGTTTTCGGTGTGGCGGACTGGTACCGCGACGGCGCCCTGGCCGAGTATGTGGCCATCGAGGCGCGCAACCTGGCGCCGCTGCCCGGCGATGTCGACTTCACGGTGGCCGCAAGTTTGCCGATCTCGGGATTGACCGCCTGGCAGGGCCTGTTCGAGCACGGCCGGCTTCGGGCCGGCCAGAGCGTGCTTGCGCATGGAGCAGCGGGCGCGGTCGGCTCAATCGTCACTCAACTCGCACGCGAGGCCGGTGCCTACGTCATCGGGACCGGCCGGACCGCCGATCGCCAGAAGGCGCTTGAGTTCGGCGCAAACGAGTTCGTCGATCTTGGGAAGGATGCGCTGAAAGACGTCGGCGGAGTCGACCTGGTATTCGATGTCATTGGCGGAGACATCGGGAAGCAATCCGCAGCCCTCGTTCGAGCCGGGGGAATACTGGTGTCTGTCGTCGGGCCGGTCGAAACGCGGCCTGCCAATGGCCTTGCGGTCGATTTCGTTGTCGAGTCCGACCGTACGCAACTGACTGAGATCGTCCGGCGGGTGAGGGAGGGAAGACTGCGCACCAATATCGGCGACATAACCACCCTTGACGACGCTGTACACGCGTTCATTTCGACCAGGAGGACCCATGGAAAGACGATCATCCGCGTCCGGCCGTAAATAGTCGGATGCCCGAGCCTTACATGCCCGCGCGGGTGATCTCCTGTTATAACCACACCCTACTCGGATACC
>DASZYU010000381.1:0-6472 GCA_035545215.1 Puia sp. | reverse complement strand
TGCCCAATGAGTGATCGGCGACTTCTTCGATGAAAGACGGCGAATTCCTTGCGGCGGGCGTGGCATTGACGAAGGTATCGATGTGTCCCCTATTTTTGTGATCCGCCTCGATAAGGCGCATATTAATTAAAGAACGGATATGAAAAAGTTTTTTATACTGGCTATGGTCTGCCGGTTTGGAGTGGCTGCGGACGCGCAACGGTATTTTCAGTTTGCACACGTTTCGGATACCCATATCGGCGGGGCGCCTACCGCGGTGACGGACCTCGAGCACACGGTCCGGGACATCAATGCCAATCCTTCGCTGAAGTTTGTCATCATCACGGGCGACATAACGGAATTCGGAGCGGATACGGAACTACGCGAAGCGAAGACGATCCTGGACAGCCTCCGGAAGCCATGGTATATCATTCCCGGCAATCATGACGGCAACTGGAGCGAGAGCGGCGCCAATTCGTTCCGCACGGTGTTCGGTTCGGAGACGACGACCTTCCAATACGGCGGGTTCCTTTTCGCCGGTACGGCCTGCGGCCCGAATATGCGGATGGGCCCCGGCCAGGTGCCGCACGAGGATATCGTCTGGCTGGATTCGCTGTTGCAACATCTGCCGAGACCCGATATGCCGATCATTTATCTCAATCACTACCCGCAGGATTCGGCGCAGAACAACTGGTATGAAGCGATGGACCTGCTCAAAGAGCACAATATCCAGTTGATCCTTTGCGGGCACGGGCATTCCAATCACCTGCTGAATTTCGAAGGCATACCCGGCATCATGGGCCGGAGCAACCTGCGCGCGCGGGATACCATCGGAGGTTACAATATCGTTACTATCCACGACGATACGGTGCTTTATCAACAGAAACGTCCGGGACAGCCGGCGGGGCCCGTATGGGCAACCGCCCTGTTGTACAACCATCACTTCGCGTCGGATACGACCCATTATTACCGGCCTTCGTTCGCCCTCAACGCTGCATATCCACAGGTGCGGAAGCTGTGGCAATACCAGGCAAAGAGCGATATCGGCACCGGCAATGCGCTCGATGGCGACATCGTCATCGGCACCGATACGGACGGATGGATATTCGCGCTGGATCGCCGCAAGGGCAGAAAGATCTGGGCCTACCGGACAGGCGGGAAGATCTATTCTACTCCGGCAGTCGGTTATGTGAAGGTGGGCAAAGGGGGCAGGGTCGAAGGCCGCAAACCGGGATCCGAAGGTTATGTGGTGGCGGGCGAGGACGGCAAACCGCGATCCGAAGGTTATGTGGTGGCGGCCTCCACGGATAAGAACGTTTACTGTCTGAAGGACGGAAGGCTGGTATGGAAGTTTGCGATGGAGAAACCCGATGTAGCGTGTCCGGTGATCGAAGCGGGAACCGTTTTTATCGGCGGATCGGACGGTCATTTCCGGGCGCTGGATCTGAAGACAGGCAGGCTGCTATGGGATTTCCCCGGTGTGAAAGGTTTTGTCGTCGACAAGCCGCTGATCTATGGCCATATGATCTATTTTGGTTGCTGGGCGAACGAATTCTATGCGTTGGACAAGCAGAGTGGCAGGCTGATCTGGAAATGGACCAGCGGAGCATCGAACCGGATGTTCTCCCCTGCCGCCTGCTGGCCCGTCGCTACGGGTGGCCGCGTTTTTATCGTCGCGCCGGACAATGTAATGACCGCGCTGGACGCGGCATCGGGTGAGGAGATCTGGCGGTCGAGGGCTCCGAAGCTGCGGGTTCGGGAATCGATGGGGCTGTCTTCGGACAGCTCGCTCGTATTCGTCAAGACCATGGAAGGCGTCGTGATCGGCGTGTCGACGCGGTCGGATTCGCTGCGGATCGATTGGCGGTCGCCGGTCGAATTGGGCTATGAACTGGCCCCGACGGCGTTATTGGAAAAGGGCGGTATCCTGCTGGTGCCGACTCATTCGGGGACCGTGTGGGCGTTGGCGCGCAAGGATGGCGCATTATTGTGGCGTTACAAAGTATCGAATTGTATGGTCAACGGCATCCTGCCGCTGGGTAATGGACAATATGTCGTCAGTACCATGGATGGAAAGCTGACCTGTCTGGAGGTGCGCAGATAGCATAGCCGCGCCTGTTGGCCCGATGAGGGACAAGGGAGATGTTACGCTGATCTGTCATGCCCAGGTGCGCAAGAGCGCAAGAAACAAAGGCATCGGCGGCAACGGCGCCAACAATTTTTGGGCATTCCGGCGGCGCGGAATTAATTTTATCGGATGAACAGGGAAACGGGTTTGTATTTACTGCTCATTGGCGGTGTGATCGTTGTGGCCGGGCTGCTCATTTATTTTTTCCATGACAAGCTGCATTGGATCGGTCATCTGCCCGGCGATATCCGGATAGAAAGAGAAAATTTCCGGTTGTACATCCCCATTACGACCATGCTGCTGTTCAGTGCGCTGTTCTCGCTCATCCTTTTTGTGGTGAGAAAGCTGCTTTAAAAGCGACGCGCAATCAATCATAGGTATACAGTACGATGTGCTGAATCCCGTCATCACCTGCGGGAATGCGGAGTTGGCGACCCTGGTGGTCCTGATCACCGTTCAGTTTTCTTCCCGCGTGCCATTTGCCATTCATGAGAAAGCGGCGGGCAAACAAATAGATCGGGTGTCGTGCAACGATCGTTTTTGGCGCATTGTCAGATGCAAAAAACCCTGGATATGAGAAAAAAAACAAACCGGATCCTCCTGGCCCTCGCGATTGCAGGAGTCAGCGTCCTGGCGCTCCCCGGCTGTCTGAGGGACACCGTAACAGAAACGCACCTTTATACCCTTTATACGCCCGTATTCGAGCAGAAGTCGGACATTCTTGCGGCGATCAACGGCGACCCCGGCCAGGCAATCGTGCAGCCCGGTCAAATCTATATCAAGGACAATTTCATCTATCTCAACGATGTGAATAAGGGAATCCATGTCATCGACAACAGCGATCCTTCGCATCCGGTACAAACGGCCTTTCTGAAGATCCCGGGGAACTCGGGCATCGCCATCCGCGGGAACATCCTTTACGCGGACATGTACAGCGATCTGTTATCCATCGATATCACCAGCCCCAGTCATGCGAAGGTGGTCGGCCACCTGTTCCAGTATTTCGGTTACCGGAACTATTTCGCCGACACGTCGCGCGTGCTCACCGGCTGGATCACGAAGGACACGACGGTCGTGACGCTGAACCCGGGGCGCGGATTGTACCTGGCGCCGGGGACGCCGTATTACACGCTCGATCCCGCTGCGTCTTTCGCTTTGTCGAATTCCGTTGCGCAGACGAAGACCAACACCGGGATCGCCGGATCGGAGGCCATGATGACGCTGATCGGGGACTACCTGTATACCATACCCGATCCGCATTCGCTGGGCGTGATCGATATCCGCGATTCCAGCCGTCCCACGCTGACCACGACGATCTCGGCAGGGTTGGACCTGGAGACGATCTTCCCTTTCCAGGACAAGCTGTTGCTCGGTTCCAAGGAAGGCGTCTATGTCTATTCGCTCGCCAACAAAGTGGTACCCGTCTCCGTTGGTCAATTCAAACATGGCACGGCATGCGATCCGGTGATCGCGGATGAGCAATATGCTTACGTCACGCTCCACTCCGGAACGGGGTGCGGAGGTTCGGCGAACGAACTGGACGTGCTCAGCGCGCAGGACATCACGCAATCGTCGCTTGTCAAGACCTACCCGATGAACGGACCCACGGGTCTGGGCAAGGATGGTCCGTGGCTATTCGTTTGCGACAACCCGGTGGTCAGGATCTTCGACGCATCGGATCCTTCCAATCTTAAACCGCTCAGCTCACTCAATGTGAAGAATCCCTTTGACCTGATCGCCATCAATCACCTGTTGCTGGTGATCGGCGACGGCGGGCTTTATGAATACGACTACCATGACCCGGCGCACCCCGTTTTAGTGAGCCATTTACCCATCAATTCGATAAAGTCATGAGGGTAAGCGTCTTACTGGTTATTGCAGGCGTATTGTTCGCAAGCGCCGCCAGGGGGCAAACCCGGTGGAAGTATCGTTCGGACAATACCGTGGGTGTCGTGGCGGGCGAACTGGGAAATTTCGGGCAGGTGCAGACAGTGAACGGCGTTTATAAGGGTCCGTGGTTCTTCGGGCTGGGGACGGGTTTGGATTACTACCGGTTCCGGACGGTGCCGCTTTACCTGTCGGTTACGCGGGACCTCTTCGGCGCGTCGGAAAAAAGCGGGTTCTTTGTCGATCTCGGCGGGGGCATCACCCTACCGTGGTTCAGCGGTTACCCGCTTCCTGACGGCATTGTTTCGAGGAGTTTTTCGGCTGGTTTCTGGGGAAACGGCGGGTTGGGATACCGGCACGCTCTCTCGGACCATTCAAAAACCGCTTTTCTGTTCACGATCTCGTATGGGATCAAGCGAGTAACCGAACGTCAAACATCGCAACCGGTCTGTTTTGCGTGTATGCCGCCGGAACCGCAAACGACGCAAAGCAACGATTACACGTACCTGAACCGCGTACTGCTGTTCGGTATCGGGTTTCAGTTCTGAAAGCCGGGCGGGTCTGCGCGGATATGCGGACTGCGGTCAGGGGCATTCCGGACGGATGCGGCGGGCCGGGGTTGCGGATCGGATGGACTCCGGGGTCCGTCCGAATGAGGCAGCCTGGTTGCGGGGCGGATGAGCCCGCGGATCCAGGCGAATGCGGCGAGGGGGCGGGATTACAGGAGGTTGCTGGCGAAGGGGCGGGATTACAGGAGGTTGCTGGTGAGGGGGTCGATGACGGACTTGACCTCCGAGATGGTATTGATCGGGAACTTACCCAGCCTGGCATGTTCGCGGACCAGTTCTTCGCTTTCCGCGATATGTATGCAATAGATCTTGTCCTCGGTGACGAAGGATTGTATCCAATGATAGGGTTTGCCGAGCGAGCAAACGACTTCGCAGGAGGCACGGGCGATGTCCTGCAGTTCCTGGGGGGAGAGATTGCCGGCCCCGGGAAGGTTCCTTTCGATGAGAAACTTCTTCATGATGAATAATTTAGGGTGAATGTGAAGGCTAAGTTAGGAAAAGGGTTCGGGTTGGGGTTAAGGAGGATTCCCTATTTATCGGCCGGCCCTTCCCTATTTTACGATCCCCAGCCGGGTGGCTTCCTGGACAGCCCGTGCGCGGGAGTTGACCTCCAGTTTGAAAAGGATGGACGAGATGTGGTGATCGACGGTCTTGGCGGAAATGAAGAGGCGGGAACCGATCTCTTTGTTCTGCAGTCCTTCTTTCAGCAATTGCAGGACACCCAGTTCGCGGTCGGTGAGCAGCGCCGGATTGGTTTGGGTAGTCTTTCTCATGCCTCTCGGAATGCCGGTGATCCCGGAGTCTCTCATCTCGCCTTTCATTTTTTCATAGACGGCGTGCGCCCCAAGCTGGTGTACGATGGAGATCGCCTCTTTTTTACTTTCAGCGTTGGCTTCGAATAGCAGCAGGGCCCGTTCATAGGGACAACCCAGCCGCTGCCAGCCTGCGGCCGCGTCGACAGCCATTTTAGGATTGAGCGCACGATAGCCTTTCTCGGTCTGGTGCATCGGCAATCCCTGTTTTCGCACCTTGGAGAGCCAGAATTCGAATTCGCTGCTTTCGCGCAGATGTCCGGGTTGGCCAATGAGGCCGATGGCATATTCGACCGCGGTCTTTTCGACATGGCTTTCGCCCGTTATCCATTCGTATTCCAGGAGGGCCGCCAGCGCGGGAAGTATCCGTTGCAGTTCCATCGACTCAAACGCTTTTGTCCTGGCTTCGGTCAGCAGGCGGAGTGCATCGGGTTCGCCTTTGCGCATCCGGATCGTGCCGGCGACCACCAGTGCTCCTACCTTTGCGATCGATGCGTGGTCCGCTTTGCCGATGAGATCGGCGGCGATCCGGCCGGCTTCTTCCCATTTCCCGGTATCGAGCAACAGTTTGGCTTTCCAGGAGAGCATGTACGTTTGCCAGGAACCGAGCTCTCTTTCTTCGCAATAGCGGAGACCTTCTTCGATGACCTTCGCGGCGAAGGGATAGTCTTTTATGCGCACCGAATCGCTACCCAGATTGGTATACGCCCGGGCGGCGTGTTCCTGGAAGCCGTTCGTGAGGGCGATGTCCAGGCTTTGCTGGAGCAGATCGATCCCCTTTTGCTTGTTCGCGGGTATCCTCATCTGGACGGTACCGACGTTGTTCAGGGCATGGCAAAGCGCTTCCTGGTCGCCGAGCTCTTTTGCCAGTCCGATCGCCTTGTTGCCCCAAAATATGCATTCGACGGCCTTGTCGGAAAGCATTTTCAGCTGGGACATGTTGCTGAAAGCCATGGCTTTTGCGGTCGAGGAAGGCTGTTCGGCGAGGAGGTCGATGGCTTGCTGCGCGCAGGCTTCGGATTGTCTCCTGTTGCCGTCGAACCACCAAAGGCGGGACAGAAACCAGAGTGTATTCCCTCTTTTTTCGACATTCCCCT
>DASZYU010000380.1:0-11267 GCA_035545215.1 Puia sp. | reverse complement strand
CGTCGATTCCGATGCCATTGTCCTCCACGGCAAACTGCCAGTAAGCAGGCTGTTCACTGGCCCGGATGCCGATCACGGGTGGCTGGTCCGAGTGGTATTTCAGCGCATTGCTGACAAGGTTTTGGAAGAGCTGTACGAGTTGGACCCTGTCTCCCCATACGACAGGCATGGGCCCGAACTCCAACCGGGCGCCGGCGGCCATGACCCTGTGCCGGAAAATATCCCCCACCTCCTTCAGAACGACGGCCACATCGACATCGGTAAAGTCCTGCCTCCCGCTGCCTACCCGCGAATACTCGAGGAGGTCCATGATGAGCGTCTTCATCCGTTCGGCCCCGTCTACGGCAAAGTGGATATACTGATGCGCCCGGGTATCGAGTTGGCTGCCGTATCGCTTTTGCAACAGCTGGAGGAAGCTGCTCACCATCCGTAAAGGCTCCTGGAGGTCGTGCGACGCGATGTAGGCAAACCGTTCCAGCTCGGAATTGGATGCAGCCAGCTCCGCCGCCCGTCGGGTGAGATCCGCATTGAGACGTCCCAGTTGTTCCTCATGCTGTCTTTGCGCGGTGACATCGTTGACGACCACCATTCTCGCCCTTCTGCCTTCGAATTCGATGGGATGCGAAGTGATCTCCACATTGATGCGCTGGCCATCTTTTTTTACATGTCTCCAGCGGCTGTCCGCAAAGACTTGCCCGAGCTGGCGCACCTGCCTGGCGGTCTGTTTCAGCTTGTCTACATCTTCGGGTGGCCGGATGTCGGCAATGGTCATGGACAGGAACTCCTCTCGCGTATATCCATACTCGCGGATTGCCGTATCGTTCACCTCGAGGAAACGCAACGTGTCCTCGTCGTAGATCCATTTAGGCAACGGGCTCTTGTAGAAAAGCGTTTTGTATTTTTCCTCCGTAGACTGCAAGTGGCTGGTTTGCCGCCGCAGATCCAGCCTTATTTTACGGAAAAGGATGAAAGTCAGGACAAGCACCGCCGCGATCAGGGCCCACAGGATCCACTGCAATTCCGATGCCCTTCGCTGCATATCCTCCCGCCGCCGGTCCAACAGCCGGCGTTCCTCATCTTCCATACGCGACAGCAGCAGCTTGCGATCGCCGCCGGCCAGCAGACTATCGATCCGGCGTTGCTGGACCGCATTGTCCACCGTCAGCGCCTTGACATAACCGATACGATCGAGGTATACTGACCGATCCCTGGCGGTCTCGATGTCGCGGATGCCGAACAAGACCTCGTTGGTATGCCGGAGGATCGCCCACCCTTCCTGCATCCTCCCGTATTGCAGGATAGACAATATACCGATGCCAAGCACACCGGCAAGCGCGATAACAATACCATAGACCAGTTTATAGCCGGTTGGAGAATTCATGATCGGTAGGCGATTGGATGGATCAGGCAAATGATTATTCAGTAATATACTAAAAAATGACGATTAGGGTGTATTTTGAAGCCGCAATCAAACCCCGATGCGCCCCCTGCTAAAACCCTTGCAACCCCTGTTGCCACACGCGAGACTGCTGCTGTATTTTGCGCTGATCGTCCTGGCCGTTCCCGGCTGCGGCTCTGCTGCAGATGATGCCGCAAAGATAAAGACGACCACGCTCAGGACCGACAGCATTCTCTCCTCCCTCCACCGCGCAACCCGCTATATCGACAGCGCGCGGAACCTCCTGGCCGCAAAAGATTCCGCCGGCGGAGACCAGCACCTCGCCGCCATGCTGCTCGTGCACACCGCCCTGGGAGACAGCATCCGTTCCTCGATCCGGGCGCTCATCGACTGCTGTCACTCCGCCTGGCCCAACCCGGCTACGGCAGTCAACATCGACAACGCCTTCCATTCCACGAAGACATACATCTCGCCGGATTTTTGGTATGACCGCGACTTCATCGGCACACCCACCGTCACCGCCTACACCTTGCTGACCACGATCCGGGACGAATGCACCGGCGCCGCGAATTTTGCCGTTGCCGCCATCGGCGGCCGGCCCCATTAACCGTAATTTTCATATCTTGCATATGTCTTTAACGATTGATCCGATGATGATCCGAACCGTACTGGTAGATGATGAGATCGACAGTATCCTTGTCCTGAAAGCCCTGCTGCAGACGAACTGTCCGGAAGTCGGGATCGTGGGGGAAGCCAGCGACATCCAAACAGCGCTGGACGTTATCGAAAAATGTTCGCCGGACTTACTGTTACTTGACATCGCAATAGACAACGGAAACGCTTTCGATCTGCTGAACCGCCTGGACATCAACCGCTTCCAGGTGATATTCGTGACCGCCTTCAACGATCGCGCGATCGATGCTTTTCGATATAGCGCCGTCGACTACCTGCTCAAACCCGTCGACGGAGTCCTGTTGCAAAAGGCCGTACAAAAGGTCACCGAAAATTCCAGGGGAAGACAAATGGTCGACCAACTCAAGGTCTTGCTGGGCAATATGGGCGCACTGCAGATGTCCCAACAGAAGATGGCCATTCCCACGCTCGGCGGCATGACCTTCGTCCCCCTGCAGGAGATCATGCGCTTCGAGGCCGACGGCAGCTATACCCGTATTCACCTCCAGGGCGGCCGGCACGTCGTCTCCACGAGATCCTTCAGGGAGTATGAGCTCATTCTGCCCGAGTCCATCTTCTTCCGCGTCCACCACTCGCATATCGTCCATCTTAATAAAGTCCGCGAGTACCAGAAAGGAAGAGGCGGATTCGTCATCATGGAAGACGGCACTTCGATCGAAGTGGCCATCCGGCGCAGGGAGGAGTTTCTCAAAAAGTTACTGAAGTGAGCGAACCATCCATATGAAGAATACCCTGCTATTGGGAATCCTTTGCGTGCTGGCGCTTCCCCGGATCGCGCTGTCGCAGGAATACAGCTATACGCATTACGACATAGCCGACGGCCTCGCCGGTTCTTCAGCCTATTGCATTACGCAGGACAGCGACGGTTTCATCTGGATCGGCACCGACGCCGGCGTCAGCCGATTCGACGGCGCACACTTCCGCAACTTCACGACCAAAGACGGCCTGCCCGACCTCGAAGTATTGCAGATCTTCGGCGACTCGAAAGGCAGGGTATGGATGGCCCCTTTTCGAAACGCCGTTTGCTATTACTACCAGGGCAGGATACACAATTCGCAGAACGACTCCACCCTCCGCAAAATGCGGTTGCGGGAGAACATCCAATCCTTCGCAGAGGACGCGCAAGGGAATATCCTCATACAGGAAAAGAAAGCCCTTCATATCCTGAAGGCCGACGGCTCTTACATCCGGATGGATTCCCTGGATCATCAGCCTGTCTGGCACAGCGAGGTAGCGTCTGCCAGCATAGCGGGCAATTTCCAGGTGCAAGTGGGGCCGTCGGTCATCGAGTTCTCGCCGGAAAGATTGGTCCGAAAGACGCGCATCGGCTACTGGGATGACGTGCCTGCCTATATTGCCATGAACCCGTCGATCGTAGCATATTTGGGATGGCCCTTTGCCTATACCTTCTATTCCTTTGCAGGCAAACGGGTCATCACTCAGCCCTATGATCCGAAACACCATGCGCATATCAGCTTTTCCATCCTGGATGATAGCCTGGTATATTCGAATGAAGCGCTGGGCACCACCGAATACAACATCCATACGGGGCAAACGCGTCAGTTCCTCCCCGGCGTCCGCGTCAGCAAGGTCTTCCGCGACCGGTTCGGCAACGTCTGGTTCACATCGCTCGGAAGAGGCCTGTTCCGGCTCATTTCGAACGACACGAGACTGATCCGCTTGCCGGTCGGCAGCAGGGAACAATCCAGCGTACTGAGCATCACACGAAGCCGCGACGAACTCTGGGTGGGGGGCGATCGCGAGAACATTTTTCGCATCTCGCTTCCCGGCATGAGCCTGCACGACGGCAAATTCTTCAATCTCTTCTCGTCTAACCGTGTCCTTTACATCGACACGATCGGCTCCGACAAGATGATCGCAGGGACCGATTATGGGCTGATCGAAGGAACCCGGGGTCTTCGCTGCATCACCCACTTTTACACCGGCGTTAAGTCGGTCGTCCACCTCGGTGATACGGCGCTGTTGGTTGGCTGCAGCTGGGGCGCCGGCACGGTCCACCTTCCCGATTTCCGCATCGCCGATACGCTTTGGCGCGAACGCACGACGGTCGTTTTCTGTTCGAAGGACACCATCTACGTCGGAACCCTCAACGGTCTCTACCGGTCGGTTCATGGCGGCCCCCCCATTGATCTCGGAGCCCAGGACCCCTTTCTCCGACGAAGGATCTCTTCCATCGCCGAATCTCCTGACGGCACACTATGGATCGCCTCTTACGACGATGCAGGCATCATCGGATTCAAAGACGGCAGACAAACGATATCCCTTACAACGCGCCAGGGATTGACCAGCGATTTTTGCAGGACGCTTTCGATCCACGGCAATTCGCTCTGGGTAGGAACCGACAAAGGGCTCAATCGGGTTAGGTTGGACGAACCGGGCTACCCCGTTACCCAATTCACTACGCGCGATGGCCTGGCTTCGGACATGATCAATACGATCTATATCGACAGCTCGCGGGTGTATGTAGGGACCCCGGAAGGCCTCAATTATTTCAATGAGAATAAGATGACCGGCGAGAGCCACTGCCTGCTATACCTGCTGTCGGTTGCCAACGGCGACAAAGATCGCATCGCCGATACCAACCACCTGGTCATACCCTATTCGGATAGACGCGTCCGTTTTGAATTTGCCGCCATCGACTTCAGGGCGGACGGAGACGTCACCTACCGGTACCGCCTGGCGGGTCTCGACGATAAATGGACTCAAACAAAGGAAAACTTCCTCGAATACCCGAACATGCCGTCGGGCGACTATGCGCTCGAATTGCAGGCCATCGATAAATTCGGCGTTCACAGCAGATTGCTGTCGATTCCGTTGGAAGTCACTGCCCGACTGTGGGAACGCACCTGGTTCATCCTGACGGCCTGGCTCGCGTCGCTGGCCGTGCTGTGGTTACTCATCTCCTTCCGGATACGGCGCATCCGGCGCCGGCAACAGGAAAAAGACCGGTTGCTCCTCGAGATGAACCGGCTCGAGAACACCGCGCTGAAATCCCAGATGAACCCGCATTTCATCTTCAATTGCCTCAACTCGATCCAGCAATCCATCTTTTCCGGCGATACCGCGTCGGCCAACAGTTATATCGCAGGACTCGCCCGGCTGATCCGGATGACCCTGCACAACTCCTCGCGCTCATTCGTCCATATCGACGACGAGATCGACTACCTGTCCTCCTATCTGCAACTGGAAAAAATGCGGTTCAAGGAAAAGATCGATTACGAGATCACCATCGATCCCTCGATCGACCGCGCCGCCGCACTGATACCGCCCATGCTCATCCAACCGTACGTGGAAAATTCGCTTGTCCACGGCCTCGGCCCGAAAAAGGCGGGGAAAGGACGCATCGCTATCCGGATCGACAAGGTGGGCAGCCGGCTGATCGTAACGATCGAAGACAACGGTGTCGGAAGGGACGCCGCGGCCGCCGCCGCACAGCCCGCCGGCCATCCCTCGGTCGGCATGGCCCTGACCAAAGACCGGATAGACATCCTGAACAAACTATACGAACGGCCGTTCAGCATTACGGTCGCCGACCTCAAAGACGACCACGACCGGCCCACAGGCACCCGCATCGTTATCGACCTGCCGCTGTTCCTCGAACAAACCCTGTACAGCTGAACCGCCGACCCCACCGCCGTAAGCCTGCCCACTCTGCCCCCTCCGCCCGCCGACCCCACCGCCGTAAGCCTGCCCACTTTGCTCCCGCCGCCCGCCAACCCCACTGTCCTTTCCCCCTTTCACGCGGTCTTCCACGCCGCCGCAGCCTCCGCCGCTTACCCACGATTGCACGCCTGTTGCCAGGGAAGCGCAGTTATTGCCAAAAACAGCACGCCTGTGAAATCTTACCCAAACCTATCGTTTAGCTACGTAATATTGACGTGCCATGTCCTAAACCCTAACCGACCGCACCAAACGCCATTGATCATATCCTTGATCCTGTCGCCCCTCCGCTGTTAAGGCCGGGGGGGTGTTTTTTTTTGAGCCATCTTCTCTCCGCCACGCCTTCATCCGCCCTCATAAGCCACCAATATTTCCCCCGGCGGCACGTCGCTCCGCTTTCCGGCCACCCCCTTCAATTGGCGAATTCATCGTCCGGCATCCCGATCGGCGCTCCCGGCGGCATCTCGATACCCGGCTCCGGCGCAAATTTCTCCGGATCCTTCCCGAACTCCCCGATCTCCTGCAAACCCAGCAACAACGCACCCTTCCATTCCCCCTTTGCTCCGCCCACCTGGGATTGCATCCAACCCTTCAGTTCATCGACGGCAACCAGCGCTTCCGACCGTACATTGTCGGCATGACGCCCGTCGGCCGCCAGCGCCAGCAGGCGTTTCAGGGCCAGGTTGTCCACCAGCAACTGCAATTCACGCGGATAGCCCACGGACACCGGTGCCTTCCAGGTCCTTTCCACCATGCTATCCAGCACCGCCAGCAGTCCCGGTTGACGCTCGTCTCTCGCATGGAACTCGATCAGACGCGCGGCCCGTTCTCCATCCAGCAGATAGGACAGCGTATTGTCCGCCGCGGCCTCGGCCGCCGCCATCGGATCGAAAGTGGGGCCCGTATGACCGCGGAACACCTCGACCGTCGCGGGATAACCTGTCGGTCGCGGAGGTATCTTTTCGATCAGCGCCTCCGGCAATTCGAGCGCCCGCGGAGTGACCGTATTCATCAACGCATCGAAAGCCCTCCATTGCTCCGCCGGGTCGACCATCTTCGTCGGCTCCTCGCCGTCATTCTTGACTGCATGCGTGAAATACAGCCCGCCCAGCGATTTGGCTACTGCCTCCACCTGGTACCGGTGCAGGAGATAGATGGGCACGAGGACCTCCTCCAACGTCGCCATCGGTGCATCCTTCGGGATCGCTTTCTCCGAAAAATTATCCAGGAGATGACGACGAATCGCCATCAGCTTATCGAGTTGGTCGATCGGGTTCACCCCGTCATCCCACTGATTGGAGAGGGGATGCGCCATCCCGCCGACATCCGGAATATATTTAAACCCTTCTTTCAACGTCTCTTTCATGATTTCGTCCAGCGCCGCCTCCTCATCCGCCCCCTTCGGGAATTCGGAATAGCCCCAAATGATCGCCCGCTTGTCCCAGCCGCCGATGCCCTTCGCATACGCATCCGAAAGATCGATGCTCCCGTCGGCCTTCAACGTCATCCGCGGAAAAGGATAATCCATCACCGAAGCCCGGTCCTTTACGCTCGCCTCGAAATTATGCGACAACCCCAGCGTATGTCCGATCTCATGAGCGGACAGCTGCCTGATCCTTGCCAGCGCCATCTCCTGCATTTCCCTCGGCACGGGCCGTCCGTCCGAATAAGGCTGTAACAAACCCTCGGCGATGAGATAGTCCTCGCGATGCCGGTCCGAACCCAGCGTCACCATTCCCTTGATGATCTCCCCCGTGCGCGGGTCGATATAGCTGGCCCCGTAGGAAAATGCGCGTTGCGGCGTGCCACTCCGGTCCAGCCAGTTGACCACATTGTACCGGATATCCATCGGGTCGGCGCCCTCGGGCAGCTCCCTCACCTGGAAAGCGTTCCTGAAACCGGCCGCCTCGAATGCCTGCGCCCACCATGAACCGCCTTCGATCAGCGCCTTCTTGATAATCGGTGGAGCTCCCCTGTCGATGTAATAGACGATCGGTTCCACCGGCTCGCTGACCGCCGCATTCGGATCCTTCTTGATCAGCCGGTGACGTTCGATAAAACGTTTCACCAGCGGCTCGGTCATGTCGGCCGAAAAGTCGTAGTAGCTGAAGCCGAAGAACCCCGATCGCGGATCGAACCTCCGCGGTGTAAAGCCGCTATCGGGAAGCTGCACGAACGCCTGGTGGACCCTCACCGTCACCGACGATGGATCGGGCGCAACCGCTCCGCCCCGCCGAAAACCGCCCCCACCGGCGCCGCCCGCGAACGTGACCAGCGCCTCGAACTCCGTATTCTTAGGAAAATTTTCCGTATTGTCCATGTACACCGCAGAACGCGATTCATCCAGGCGGTAACCGCCCCCCGCGGACCCACCCGGACGGTTAGCCGCTGCGGCCGCAAAAGCGCTTCCGGGATTACCCCGGCCCGAACCGATATTCTCGCCGATATGCAGCGCGTCGCGCACGATAAAGGGCGTCAGATCGATCAGCGTCCTGTCGCCTTCCACCGCTACCGGCGAACAGCCAAAAAGAACCGATTGCGAAAAGGCATCCGCCACATCCTTCTTTTCATCGGCGTTCCCATGCACCGCGCGGTGCTCCTCGTCGGGTTGTACGAGAAACACCTTCGCACCTGCCTTAATGAATTTGACAAGGACACCCGAAGCCTGTCCCCTTTCGGCGCCGCCATTGCCGATGCCTTCCGGAAGACTGGTGAACAGGAGAAAGTCCTCGTTCCAGCGGTCGATCTCGAGTAGGATCTTGCCCGTCTTTTCGTCGTAATAAAAAGGATAGAACCCGTCTGACTTCTTCAGATTTTGCGTCACCAGGGAGATGCTGGACGCCGGTCGCGCTTCAGCGCGTCCGGCGGTCTCGGCCGAACGCTGGGCCAAACAGGTGGAGGCGGTACCCAGCGCGACCGCGAAAGGGAGAATGTACAGCTTCATATGCAGTAGAATTGGTGGAGAGTGACAAATTAAGCAAACTCGCCCCCGCCTCCAAAAAATTCCGCCGCCGCACCGCCGCTCCGCCGCACTCCCGCACTGCCGCTCCCCCCCTCCGCCGTCTGTATTATATGCTGCTGCCGTTATTGCTTACTGTGCGCCCGCAGCCCTCGCTATGCTATCCGCCTTGCGATAATCCATTTCATCACACCAGCACGGACAGGCCCGCGCCTGTTCCAGCGCCCTTCTGCGCTTACCCCTCCTCGTCCGGGCCGCACTCGTCCCCGAGCCCACCGCAACAGCAGCAACCGTCTCCTGCGAACTCCCGCTGCCCGTTCCCGTCGATGCCGCCCCAGCCGGTCCCCCACCGGTCGCCTGATCTCCCGCCGCACCCGACGAAGCCGCACCCGACGAAGCCGCACCCGACGAATCCGCACCCGCGCCCGACGAAGTACTATCCGCCGAACCCGCCGTCGCAGCCGTCCCGGTTCCTCCCGTCCTATCCAACGCGTCTGTACCGGCCACAGCCGAACTATCGAACGGCAGCTCGTGGATCGCATGCGCAATATCCTCCGGAGTCATGGCTACCGGCTCCGCGGTAACGACTTGTTGCGGGCCGATGGTCCACTTCGCCTTGCCGAACATCGATTGTCCATCGTTCTCGGTCCGTACCACCACATAGGCGTCGACCCCCTGCGGAAGGGGTATCTTCCCGTCGGGCGTATAGAAATAGTATTCGTTCTTGTCGGCCGCAAATGTCCCTTTCTCGAGTAGCTTCAGCGAAGGGATGCCGAGGAAGACCTCGGTCTTCTCGTGATATGCGCCCTTGACCTTCACCATCAATTGGCTCTCCGCTACACCCGGCAACTCCCTTTGCGAGATCCCGATACCATCCCACCCGAACTTATCGAGCGTAAAGCCATAGTAGTTGGTGCCCGCCGTTCCATTCATCCCGCCGGATGCCGGGACATTGGACGTTGCAATCGCGTTCGACTTCGGTTGTGTATAGTCGGTACTCGTTCTGGCCGGGGCGCCGTCGCAATACGGATCGGCGGTGGCACAGCTGTCGAACGTACGTTTCAGATCGGGGACCGAATTGCTGTCGATACCCTGGCTTGCATGACGGATATACACCAGGAGGTGATCGACGTCCTCGTCCGAAAGATGAGCCACGGGCATTGCAGCTTTTTTATATCTGTTGAACAGGAAACAACTGTAAGCATCTCCCCGCCACAACATCCGTGCGTTGTTACGTATAAAATCTGCCAGCCATCGCCCATCCCTCCGGCTCGTGATCCACGCCAGCGGCGGTCCGTTCATCTCGTCCTTCATCCCATGACAGGCCGCGCAATTCGTTTCGAAAATGGTTTTGCCGTCGCCTTCCGACCCGCCCGAGCTCACGTCCGCCAGCGGCCTCGGGTTGATCCAGTTCATGTTGCCGCCCGTGTCGGCCTGCCCGTCGTAGACCATCATCCCGGCCTGCACTGCCGTCGTTGGGATCATTACCGTGATCGGCTGGTGAATGGTTACCGATTGTCCCGCCGCAGCATTGATATAGATCATACCGCCGCTGCTCAGGAGTTGATCGTCGCTGCGCGTAAACAGCTTACCCCGCACCATGTCCTCGAGCAAAAACGCTTCCTTCACCTCGAGCTTTACGGTCGTAGCCCCGCCCGCATCCAGCGCACCTACGGGTATCTTCAGGATGGCGCCGCCAGGGGTCGTCACCGTCGTGTCCCTGGAGACATCGATGTCAAGAATGGTGGAAGGCAACGCATCGCCAGCCGTCGGACGGTTGGCGGGCCCGGGGTTGTTGCAGGACAGCACCCCGGCCAGCGATAGCAATAGGCAGAAGCGAACGGCTCGCATAGACATTGGATTTTAGCTACCTACAGAAACGTACAGCCGTAGTGAATAGTCTATCCCTTAGGGGCCTTTTTTAGCATATCCTTCAAACTCGCCCCCCACCTCGGGCCAAACAATTCATGATCAATTAATTACACCCGTGCCTCCACTCTCCCCGGCGCACCGCATATATGCGTACCCGTATCACCCCTTATCATCGTTACTGGCACCATTGGTAAACGTAAAAGCCGACCGGGGACGGATGGCTTCCCACGTTTCGTACCATACGGAAGTCTTTCCGCCCTTCGCATTATACCGCATTACGAAACGCTTCGCGTCCTTTTTTTTCCGTTCTTCATCCCATGAAAAAGCCATCCCTGCTCCTGCCTGCCGCGACGCTGCCCGCCATCTTCTTTGCCGCCTCGCTTTCCGTGTTCGCGCGTCTGTCGCTGCAAGCCCAAACGATAACCGTTCCCCTCGGCGGCAACGCCTGGAGCAATCACCCCGGCGACACGGCCCGCGGCCAGATCACCGTGGATGGTATCACTGGCTGGAACGACCCTTCAACCGGGTTCTCCGTTTGGTTCCGCGTTTCGCGGACCGGGCGGCTCAACGTCAGCCTGCTCGCCTCTGTTCCATCGGGCAGCAGCACGATCAGCGTATCCCTCGGCGGCGGTGGTGCGATGGAGCACCAACTAACTCTAAGAG
>DASZYU010000379.1:0-4635 GCA_035545215.1 Puia sp. | reverse complement strand
TTCGACGTGGAATACGATGAGCGGATGCCCTTTTTTGTCAAAGGGGACAGTTTCCGGCTGTCCCAGGTCCTGAACAACCTCATCAGCAACGCGATCAAATTTACCAGGGAAGGCTTTGTCAAACTTAAGGTCGAACTGATCGAGCGGCAGGGGGCGTCCTATGTTACGCGGTTTTCGGTTGTCGACTCGGGCATCGGGATACCGGAAGACAAGCAGGAGAAGATCTTCGAGCAGTTTACGCAGGCCGACAGCGATACCACGAGACTCTACGGAGGAACCGGGCTTGGCCTGTCGATATCGGGCCGGCTGGTGGAACTGATGGGCAGTTCGATACTCGTATCCAGCACGCCGGGCAAGGGGTCCGATTTTTATTTCAGCCTGGTCTTGCAGCATGGCAACCAGGCCGATCCCGCGGCGGCCGTCCACAAGGTGGTGCCGAAGGGCAACGAGCTGTTCAGGAACAAGACGATCCTGCTGGCGGAGGACAACGTGTTCAATGCCAATATCGCGCGTCGTTTTATCACCGGTTGGGGAGCTCAGCTCGAGATCGTCGTCGACGGCCGTCAGGCGCTGGAGTTCGTCTCGCGTCGAAAGTACGACCTGATCCTGATGGACGTGCAGATGCCGGTGCTGGATGGATTTGCCTGTACCAGGAAGATCAGGAAGCATTTCAAGGACGTTCCTATCATCGCAATAACCGCCTCGCCCAAAAACGAGATCATCCACGAGATCATGTCCTGCGGGATGAACGACTTCGTCAGCAAGCCTTTTAAACCCAACGAGCTGCGGACGAAGTTGCTGGAATGGTTGTAGATTTGGGCAAAACCATCAATCATGAACCAAAAGACCTTCGTCGTGGTGCTGGTCGCCGGCCTGTGCGCCTGTTCGCCGCGTCCCTCCCGCGATGTCGTCTCCCGCTATCCGAACGGGAGACCCGAAGAAGTGATCGACCGGATCGATGCCGGCCATTATTACCAAAGAGAATTGTATCCAAACGGCCTGTTGAAGACCGAGAAGCAATTCGTCGATGGAAAACAGGATGGCATGGAGACGCACTTCAACGATGAGGATGGAGCGAAGACGGCCGAAATGAGCTTTAAGGACGGCAAAAGGAACGGAATAACGCACGAATTCTTTCATAACGGCCGGATAGCGTTCGAAGGCGCTTGCGCAGATGGAAAATTCGAAGGGGTATCGACCTGGTATTACCGGAATGGCAGAGTTCAGGAGACCGGTCGGCGGCATCTCGGGCAGGACACCGGTTGGTGGAATTATTACGATACTTCGGGCGCGCTGCTGAAGGCGGCCCGGTATTCGGATGACGGGCGGCCGGTTGGTCTGTTCGATGGTCACGGGGCCCCGATCGGCCGCGAGGTATGGGACAGTCTCCATGTAACCGATGAGGGCAGGTAGCTAGCTGCCGCGCGGACCGAGTTCGATCACCTCGCAATCCCGTATGTCCGTTCCGTCGATCGTAAAGCGGATGAGCGTCCGGACCGTATGCCATCCCTGTCTGCCTGCGGCGCCCGGGTTCATGTGCAGACAATGCAGGCTTTCGTCGTAGATGATCTTGAGGATATGCGAATGCCCGCAGATGAAGAGCCGGGGAGCGTTCTTCTGCAGCTCGGTCCTGACGGATGGGTTGTAGCGCGGCGGATAGCCGCCGATGTGAGTCATGAACACCTTTACTCCTTCCGATTCCCAGCTTAGCTTTGCGGGAAACATGCGCCGGATGTCCGCGCCATCGATATTCCCGTAGACTCCTCTCAGCGGCCGGAAGTCCGACAGGCGGGCAGCCAACCCCGAGGTCCCGAAGTCTCCCGCATGCCAGATCTCGTCGCATCGTTCGAAATGCCGGAAAATGGATTCGTCCAGGAAATGATGGGTGTCGGATAGAAGGCCGATCTTCAGCATGGAGGTAAAGGTAATATTTATTAATTTTGGACAACGATCAGCTATGCCGCATTACTATTCGCTGGGGACCATTCCCCACAAACGCCATACTCAGTTTCGCCGGCCGGACGGCTCGCTTTATTCGGAACAACTGTTTTCCACCGAAGGATTCTCGAACGATTACTCCTTGTTGTACCATATCCATCCTCCGACCGAGATCATTGGGACGGATGCTCCCTATGATGCACAGCCGCGTATCGCCGAAGAGAAAATGCTCAAACATCGCAGTTTCGAAGGCTTCAAGATCAAGCCGGAGGACGATTGGTTGAAAAGTCACCGGTCCGTGCTCGTGAACAATGACGTCCATATCATTCTGGGGGCGCCGAGACGGGGGTCGGAAGGCTATTTCTGCAAGAATGCCGACGCCGACGAACTGATCTTCATCCACCAGGGCAGCGGCACGCTCAGGACCATGTATGGAGACCTCTCCTTCGGTTATGGCGATTACCTCGTGATCCCGCGGGGCACCATCTACCAGGTCAGCCTGAACCAGGAGGACAACCGCATCTTCATGGTGGAGAGTTTCAGCCCGATCCGCTATCCGAAGAAATACCTGAGCCCTAACGGTCAGTTGCTGGAGCATTCGCCGTATTGCGAGCGGGATATCCGCGGACCGGGAGACCTTCAACCACGGGATGAGAAAGGCGATTTCCTCATCCGCACCAAAAAAGGAGGGCAGGTATACGGCATTCACTATGGTCACCATCCCTTCGACGTGGTCGGATGGGACGGTTGCTGTTATCCGTTTGCCTTCAGCATCCATGATTTCGAGCCCATCACCGGCAGGGTGCACCAGCCGCCACCGGTGCATCAGACCTTCGAAGGCCGCAACTTCGTGGTGTGTTCTTTCGTTCCCCGGCTGTTCGATTACCACCCGATGTCCATTCCGGCGCCGTATAACCACAGCAATATCGACAGCGATGAAGTCCTGTATTATGTCGATGGCGATTTCATGAGCAGGAAGAACGTGACGCGGGGAATGATCACGCTTCATCCGGGAGGCATACCGCACGGGCCGCATCCCGGCGCCGTGCAGCGCAGCATCGGCGCGAAGGAAACGAAGGAACTGGCGGTGATGGTGGATACCTTCCATCCGCTGAAGCTGACGGTCGATGCGGTGGAGATTGAAAATCCCGGCTATACGATGAGTTGGGCGGAATAGAGGCGCCGGCAGTGTGATTCCCACGGCAGCGTTTTGCGACTATGAGCGTCATCGTGGCGGCCGGCATTGAAGGCAGCGTGGTCCCCACGGCCGGGCCATCGCGCCGAAAGTGGTATATTCGGACATGAAATACACAATCGCTGCTTTTACGGCCATCCTCCTATTCGCCTGCCGCGGCAAAGAACCTGCAGACCTCCTTGTTGTTCACGCAAAGATCTATACGGTCGACAGTGCATTCGATACGACCGAGGCGATGGCGGTGAAAGACGGACGGATACTGGCGACGGGTTCCGATGGCGACATCCTGGGAAGGTATTCGGCGCCGACGGTGACCGATGAGGGCGGGAAATATATCTATCCTGGATTTATCGACGCGCATTCGCATTTTATCGGCTATGGAGAATCGCTTTTCATGGCGAACCTTTTCGGAAGTACGAGCGCGGAGGACATGGTGAACCGGGTGAAGGAGTTCGCGGATGCGCATCCGGGTATGGCCTGGATCCGCGGGCGGGGCTGGGATCAGAACAGGTTCCCCGGGAAGGCGTTCCCGGACAATACGCTGTTGAACCGCCTGTTCCCCTCGACCCCGGTGGTGCTGGGCCGGGTCGACGGTCATGCCTTGCTGGCGAATGCAAAGGCGCTCGAGTTGGCGGGTGTGCATCCGGGTCAGCAGATCGCGGGCGGCATGATCGAGACGAAGAATGGCCGGCTGACGGGCATCATGGTGGACAACGCGCAGGGATTGGTCAATCGACACGAGCCGGACCTGTCCGCGGCGGAATTTTTGGAACGCGTCGATGCGGCGCAGCAAAAATGTTTTGCACAGGGCCTGACGACCGTTGCGGATTGCGGCATCGACAGGCTGGCCATCGAAATGATCGATTCGCTGCAAAAAGCGGGCAGGTTGAAAATGCGTGTGTATGCCATGCTGAGCGATCGCCCGTACAACCTGGATTATTATCTGCCGAAAGGGCCATACAAAACGGACCTGTTGTATGTGAAGGCCGTCAAGGCGTATGCCGACGGAGCGCTCGGCAGCAGGGGGGCCTGTCTGCTCGCGCCTTACACCGACCGGCCGGGATGGGTGGGATTTCTGCTGAACAGCCCGGCGCATTACGATTCGTTGGCCGCCCGGCTGGCGCCTACCGACTGGCAGCTGTGTACGCATGCCATCGGGGATTCGGGGAACAGGATGATCCTGGGCGTTTACAACAAATACCTGAAAGGAAAGAATGACAGGCGCTGGCGCGTGGAACATGCGCAGGTGATCGACCCAAACGATTTCGACCTTTTTGGACGCGCCTCGATCGTTCCGTCTGTACAACCCACGCACGCGACCAGCGACATGTATTGGGCCGGCGACCGGCTCGGGCCCGTGCGGTTGAAGGGCGCTTATGCCAACAAGCGGTTGTTGCAGCAAAATGGCTGGCTGCCGCTGGGAACGGATTTTCCCGTAGAAGACATCAGTCCTTTCAAGACGTTTCTGGCCGCCGTGTTTCGCGTGGATGCGAAGGGCTATC
>DASZYU010000378.1:0-8070 GCA_035545215.1 Puia sp. | reverse complement strand
CAGCATGCGATCGTCAAACCCAATGATCTCAGCCGCGTCAATCTCGCCTTTATGACGGCCAATGGGATTGCGAGCGTAATTTTTGCCGTTTTTGTAATCGCCGATTTATTTGTTTCGCGGGGGACATGGGGGTAGCCTGTGCCCAGGACTATGCTTTTCAAAATCGTCACGTTTTTTGCTACCGAAATTAGAGTGTTGATAATCAATTAATTGACTTTTGTTTGTAAAAACAAGCGGAAATTTAGATAGCCGTTTTATGCACGGGAATAAATTTTTGACCAGCAATCAATAACGGATGGCGCGAATCATGGCAATCGATTATGGTCTGAAGCGTACCGGCATTGCCGTAACGGATCCCTTGCAGATCATTGCGACGGGGCTGACGACGGTGGAGACGCCGAAGCTGATGGGCTTTCTGAAGGAGTATCTGCGTACGGAGGCCGTTGAGCTGATCCTCATCGGGGAACCGAAGAACTGGGATGACAGCGATACCCATGTGACGCAGGCCGTGCGGGAGGCGATGATGCGGCTGAAAAAAGAGTTTCCGCAGGTACCTTTGCAAGCGGTGGACGAGCGGTTCACCTCCAAAATGGCGAGTCGCGCCATGATCGATATGGGTCTGAAGAAAAAGCAGCGGAGGAACAAGGCGTTGGTGGATGAGATCGCGGCAACCATCCTCCTGCAGGAGTGGTTGGAAAGGCGGGGTTAATGTGTATATTTGTATTTATGATTTTACCGATCGTCGCATACGGGACCCCGATCCTGCGGGTGGTCAGCAGGGACATCACCCCCGACTATCCCAATCTCGCCCAATTGATCGATGACATGTGGGAAACCATGTATTCGAGCAACGGCGTTGGTTTGGCGGCACCGCAGGTCAACCGGGACATCCGGCTTTTCGTCATGGATTCGCAACAGATCTTCGAAAACCTCGAGGAGAACGAAAGGGATAAGTATCCGGATGGTCCGGGCGTCAGGCAGGTGTTCATCAATGCACACATCACGGCGCTGAACGGGGATGAATGGTCCTATAACGAGGGCTGTCTGAGCATACCCAAGATCCGGGAAGATGTTTTCCGCAGTGAGGAAGTGACGCTGAATTTCGTAGATGAAAATTTCGAGCCGCACACCGAGACTTACAATGGCATCACGGCGCGCATCATTCTTCACGAATACGACCATACGGAGGGCAAGCTGTTCATCGACTATCTCAAACCCCTCAAGCGCAAACTGCTGAAAGGAAAGCTGGACGATATTACCAAGGGCAGGATCAGCGTCGATTATAAAATGAGCTTCCCGCGGTAGGCGCGCGCGATGGCGCGCCGCTCAATTGGTGAACTGCACCGAATAAACCATCGGCAAATAGTTATTGAGCGTCTCCCAGGATTCTCCGCGGTCCGGTGAAAAAAAGAGGTTGCCCGTGGTCGTCCCGAAAGCGAGCGAATCGCCCGAGCTGACCAGCGCATGCCGGTAGACGATATCGAAACAATTTTTCTGCGGCAGTCCTTTTCTGTACTCCTTCCATGTCTTTCCCCCGTCGTCGGTCCTGCAGATGCACAGGGCGCCTTTGATGGCTGTGCGGTTGCCGTCGCTGTCTGCGGGCGCGACCCATGCCTGTCCCGGATCGTCCTCTGCTACTGCCAGCGCAAAACCGAAACGGGCGGGACCCTCTTTTTGGCTGACTTCCTGCCAGGTGGCGGCTCCGTCGGTCGACCGGAAGATACCGCAGTGGTTCTGTTGCCAGAGGGTATCGGGGTCGGATGGCGCGGCGACGAGGATATGCGGATCATGACCGACGCCGGACTGCGGATCGGGAAGATACTCTGCGCGCAAACCATTGTTGCGCACTTCCCAGTGTTTGCCGCCGTCGGTCGTTTCGAAAACGCCGGCGCAGCTGATCCCGATGTGCAGATGGTCTTCGTTGCGCGGATCCAGGACGATCGAATGGATGCCGGGCAGATCGCGTCCTCCGCCGAACCAGCCTGTTTTGCGGGTGGGATGGTTCCACAAGGATTCCACGAGCCCGAAACTGTCGCCGCCGTCCATGCTGCGGAACAGACCGCCGGGATCGGTGCCGATCCAGAGCCTGGAAGTATTGCGCTGTCCGCCGTGCATCATCGCCCAGATGTAACGGGTCGTGGCTGGAACGCCATCTTTTACCTCTTCCCCTTCGGGGTAAGCGGGCGCGGGGACTTCCTGCCAGGTCGCGCCGCGGTCTCTCGACCGATGGAGCTTGACCCCCCAATGGCCATGATCGAGGCAGGCCCACCAGGTACCGTTACGGGGATCGGAGTAGGCGATGGAAACGGGCTGTCCTTCGAACGAGACATTTTCCACCTCCCAGCGCGCGCTGGATTGATGATAGGCGATGAGACCCTTCCGGGTGCCCAACAGGAGCGTCGATTGCATATGCGATAGTTTTGAAATGTTTGTCATCCCCCGGATAAGGCCTGCATGATATAGATCTCGCTGTTTCCGTTGAACGGATCGCTCAGTCTTTGCCTGTCCGTGATCATACAGCCGTCGATAAAGATATTGACATGTTTTCGAAGGCTGCCCTGCTCGTCCAGGATATAGCTGCGCATGCCCGGATACGCGGCTTCCATTTCGCGCAGCACTTCTTCCAGCGTCGCGCCGCCGGCCGCCGTGTCTTTCAGGGCGGGAAAGTGCCTTTTCAGCGCGTAGGTGAATCTTACGGTTGGCATCAGCTTATTTTATTGTTACTGGTATAGCCGCGCCATTTAGCGATGACGGCGGACATATCTTCGGGCAGCTGGCTTTCGAAAAGGACCTGTTTACCGGTGGCCGGATGGAGGAAGCCGATCGTTTTGGCGTGCAGCGCGTGTCTGGGGCAGAGGGCGAAGCAGTTGTCGACGAATTGTTTGTATTTGCTGAAAACGGTGCCCTTCACGATCTTGTCGCCGCCATAGGTGTCATCGTTGAAAAGCGGATGACCGATGTGTTGCATGTGCACGCGGATCTGGTGGGTGCGGCCGGTTTCCAAAATACACTGGACGAGCGTGACATAGCCGAACCGTTCCAGCACTTTATAATGCGTGATCGCTTCTTTCCCGTGTTCGCCCCCGGGGTAGGCATCGAATAGCTTGCGAAACCGCTGGTGACGTCCGACGTGCGCGACGATGGTGCCGCTGTCCTCGGCAACGTCTCCCCAAACCAGCGCGATGTATTGCCGGCTGACCGTATGGTCGAAGAATTGTTTGGCAAGACTTCGCACGGCCCTTTCTGTTTTGGCGAGTACCATCAGGCCGCTGGTATTCTTATCGATGCGGTGTACCAGGCCCCAGCGGGGCAGGGTCTCTTCGCTGATCGAGCTGTTCTTTCGAAGGAGGTACCAGGCGACGCCGTTGATGAGCGTGCCGGTGTAGTTCCCGCTAGCCGGATGGACGACGAGCCCGGGCGGTTTGTTGATGATCATGACATCATCGTCCTCGTATTCGATGCGCAACGGCATTTCTTCGGGTACGATCTCCTCGCCATGGGGCTCCTTGTCGGAATACAGGACGATCTCGTCGAGGGGACGTATCTTATAATTGGGCTGCACCTGTTTGTTGTTCACCAGCACCATTCCGGCCTCGAGCGCTTTTTGGATCTTGTTTCGCGAAGCGTTCTCGATCCGCTGGACCAGGAACTTGTCGATACGCAAGGGTTCCTGCCCCCTGTCCACCTTCAGGTTGAGGCGCTCGTAGAGTTCCTCGGACCCATCGGTTCCGGGGTTCTCCTCCAGTTCGTTCTCGCGGCTCTGTTCTTGATGCATAGCGGCCATTTTTACAAAAATACGAAACCGGCCTAAATAGGGGATGGGCGGAGGGGCGGAGGCGCGGAATCCGTATTTTTGCGGTAATGAAGAAAGAAACGGTCCTATTCGAAGATATGGGGGAAATGGAGTACGGCGCCGCATGGGATTACCAGGAATCGCTGCTGCGGGAGAACGTGCGGAGAAAGACAGAGGCGCGGCTGGCGGCGGCGGTGGAAGCGGGCACGGGCGGAGAGCCGGAAGGATTGTCGGACACCGTGCACTACCTGCTTTTTGTCGAACATCCCCCGGTGTATACCCTGGGTAAGAGTGGTGATAAGCGACATATCCTGATCGACGACGAGGAGATACAGGAGCGGGGGGCGCAGTTCTTCCACACCAATCGCGGCGGCGATGTCACGTTTCACGGGCCCGGGCAGCTGGTCGGTTATCCGATACTGGACCTGGAGAAGTTCCGGATGGATCTCGGCTGGTACCTGCGCAGTCTCGAGGAAGCCGGTATCCGCGTGCTGGCGGAGTACGGTATCCTGGGTGAGCGTTCGCCCGGTGAAACCGGCGTCTGGATCGAACCGGAAGTGCCTGGAAAAGCCAGAAAGATCTGCGCGATGGGCGTACGGTGCAGCCGCTGGATCACGATGCATGGTTTTGCTTTCAACATCAATACGGACCTGCGCTGGTTCGGCAATATCGTTCCCTGCGGGATACAGGATAAATCGGTCACTTCGCTCGAAAAAGAGCTGGGCCGGCCGGTCGATCCGGAGGAGGTGAAAATGCGCTGGAAGAAACAGTTCGAGACGGTGTTCGGCGTGGAGCTGCAGTGAGCGTCTTCGGGCGCGGGGCGGGGGCGCGGCGGGGACGCGCGGGCGCGGCGGGGACGCGCAGGCGCGGCGGGGATGTTCGGGCGCGGCGGGGATGTTGGGCGCGGCGGGTGGTCAGAATTCTTTTGGGATGAAGAATTTGTTCTTTTCTTTCAACTGGCTTCCATCATAGAGCTCGAAATAGAACCATCCCGAATGTTGGAAGTTCGTCTTGTCGAGGATGAGCGAGGGGTCGCGGATCTCGGACAGTTCGAAGAGGAGCCGTTTGCCCTCATCGAAGAATTTGACCGCGAAATGTTTGCCCGCCGCCTGTGGGAGGGTGACATGGATGTTGCCGTATCGCCCGGTATAGACGTAGGGCGAGGTTCGATACACTTCTTTTGCAACAAAGGGCCGGATCAGCATCGTATCGCCGTCGACGAAGACGAGCGTATCCTTTGTGCGTCGCAGGATCGAATCCCGGAAAGACTGGATCCTGGCGCCGGACAGGCGGCCCAGCAGCGTATCGCCTTTGCGGACGAAGACCGTACCCGACACCGACAGGTCGGGCAGCCGGCGGATCGCGACCGGGGATTTGATGCGGGTCTTTTCCCTTTCATCGGCGGGCGCCATGTACAGGAGCCTGTTGTCTGCCGGTACGCCCGGCGTAGATTCTTCCGCTTTTTCGGAAACGGCTACGACAGGGGCTTCCTGGGTGCGGGACTGGGGACGTTGGGCATGAGTAAAGAGATACTGGCCGTTCTCGAGGACGACGAAGAGGCGGTAATAATAATTCGGATGATCGGCCTTACTGTCTACCGCGCCGTTTTCGGGCAATTTGGGATCGGGTACCGTCAGGAGCGTGGTAAAATTTTTCAGGCTGTCGAACGACCGTTGGATACTGATCTGCGAAACGACGGGGTAATTATTGTGCCAGCTGATCAGGATCTTTCCGGGTCCGCGCGCGACGGCGCTAAATCCCGGAAGCGTATCCTGGGCCGTGAGTACTGAGGAAAAGGCCAGACTGGCCAACAGTATTCCGACGGTCTTACGCATAATTGGCATAACGCATCTTTTAAAAAGATGTTTTCGGTTTCGGAAAAAATATTGCCCGGCCCGGCGGGCCGAAGCCCATTCCTGACAAATTCCGGGCCTAAAAAATCAGCTTTCCGCGTGTCAGCGACCGGTTGCCCTGCAATCCCCCGGTGTGGATGATCAAAAGGCGCGAGCGAGCAGGGAAAAAATGGCTGTCGACAATCTTCCACAGAGCATAGAATAATTTTCCGGTGTACACGATATCGGTCGGAATACCCAACCGGTCGTAAAACCTGTTCATAAAATCAAGCAGTTCCTGCGGGTGGCGGGCATATCCCCCGAAGTGAAACCCAGGCACGAGGACGGCGCGGTCCAATTCGGCGGGTGTAAGAAGGCCTTCCCGGTCGACATCTGCTATCGCCGTCATGCCTTTCAGAACGGGGATCCCCAGCACCCGGGTTCCGCTTCGCGCTGCACGGACGAGGCCCATCCAGGTGCTGCCGGTGCCGACGGCGCAAAGGATGTGTGTATATTCCGAAGCAGGTGCGAGCCGCAAAATGTCTTCGCTGCCCTCGATGCCCGGCAGGCCACCGCCGCCTTCCGGAATAATGTATGCGCCGGTATGGCGGCGGGAAAGTTCGCGCAGGAAGCTTGGCTGCGCTTTTGCAGCATAGTCGTGTCTGCCGAGGAACTCGAGCTCCATATCATAGGACAGGGCTTCCTGTAAGGTGGCCGACAGCGAAACGGGCCGTTCGCCGCGGATGATCCCGATCGCGTTTCGTCCGGCCTGTTTTGCCGCATAGGCAGTGGCGACAATATGATTCGACCAGGGGCCACCGAAGGTGAGGATCGGTGCGTGGGGCGGCGCCTGCCGGAAGTGTTTTTGCAGCTTGAACCATTTGTTGCCGGATACGACGGGATGCAACAGATCAAGACGCAGTACGTCGGCGATGAGTTGTTGCGCGGCCAGTTCGGGCAGGTGCAAATGTTCGATCGGCACGTCGGCCAATGATGGCTGATTCACGGTATTTTTTTATTTTCGTGTCCCAAAAGCCGCTGAAGGCCGGCGACAGCCTCCGAGCGAAAGCCTGCCAATGGCAGGAAGAAGCTCACGGTAGCGCGTGTAAAAATTAAAATTACGATAAATGCAACCAACCCTTTTGATCCTCGCTGCCGGAATGGCTTCCCGGTACGGCAGTATGAAACAGATTCAAGGCTTCGGACCCAATGGAGAAACGATCATGGACTACTCGATTTACGATGCGATCCGCGCAGGCTTTAAAAAGGTTGTTTTCATTATCCGAAAAGATTTTGCCGAAGATTTCAAAAACATATTCGAACCCAAGCTGAAAGGCAGGGTGGCGACCGACTATGTCTACCAGGACCTGCATGACTACACGGGCGGGTTCAAGGTGCCGGCCGACCGGACGAAACCATGGGGAACGGCGCACGCCGTCCTTTGCGCCAGGAATGCGATCAAGGAGCCTTTCGCCGTGATCAATGCGGACGATTTTTATGGGCGCGATGCGTTCGAGAAAGCTTACGCTTTCCTGACCGGACCGGTCAGCCCTTCGGAACATTGCATCATCGGGTACGAACTGGCCAAGACGCTGTCGGAAAACGGTACGGTCAGTCGTGGCGTTTGCCAGGTGGATGCTTCGGGCAACCTGGTATCGATCGCCGAGCGGACCAAGATCTACCAGGACGGCGATAAGATCACGTATGAGGAAGGCGACAAGAAATACGAGGTACCTTTCGACTCGAAGGTGTCGATGAATTTCTGGGGTTTCGATCCTTCGATCTTTGCGTATACGGAAAAGTTCTTCCATAATTTCCTCAAGGAACAGGGTTCGAACCCGAAGGCGGAGTTCTTCATTCCGATCATCGGGGACCAGTTCATCAAGGAAGGCAGGGGAGTGATCAAGGTGATCCCGACCTCGTCCAAATGGTTCGGCGTAACGTACAAAGAGGACGCCCCCGGCGTGCAGGCCAGTCTGAACGCGTTGATCGATTCGGGCGCTTATCCCAAAAAGCTTTGGTAAAAGAAAGGCCCGCTTGACGCGGGCCTCTTCATTAGTTTCGTTTTACGATGAAGATGTAATCTTCGATCCGCCGGATCTGCTGTTTCCGGTCGAGTCCTTTCAGCGAAGAACTGAGCGGAATGTGCAGGTGGGCGAGCGAGCTGTCGGATTTTTGCAGCGTGCTGTCGTTGCGGATAGAGTCTATCGCCTGGAAGATGTTCTTCGAGCGGACGGCAAAGACCATTCCCTGTGCATTCTGCTGGGTGCTGGTCACGATGCCAACGACTTCGCCGTCGTTGTTCAGGACCGGCGTACCGCTGTTGCCCGGGTTCGCCGCGATCGTCAGCTGGAACGAGGTGGTATCTCCCTGGAAGCCCGTTTTGGCGCTCATATATCCCTTTCCATAAACGATCTCGGGGCGGGGGTAGCCCAGCGTGAAGAG
>DASZYU010000377.1:0-5942 GCA_035545215.1 Puia sp. | reverse complement strand
ATAGCAGTGCGTTTCACCCATTGGGTCCATCGCCAGCCGGAGAACAGGCATCTTCTCCTGCGCTTTTGCTTTTGCCCACACCGAGACCGTATAGCTGTTCCCTTTGCTCACAACGACCGGCACCAGTCGTATCCTGTCCCCGCCGCTATCGACCGGCGTCACCAGCCGCAGACTGAACAACCCTTCCTTACTTTGTCGCGGATCGACAAAAAAACTGGCGCCGGGATCGGCCTTTTGCCGGCTCGTATGCGTGGCGTTCGACCCGATCGGCAAACCGGGACTGACCACTTGCTCGAACCCGGGATTCAGCGTCAGATTGCCCGGCGACACCAGCGAGCTGTCCCGTCTTGCGGTACTCCGGATCAGGTACGCCCTCGTGCCATACCCGTCGATGAAATCGGTTATACGGCCGTGTACAGCACGCACGCTCCGATTCTCGAACCAGCATTCCGCTTCGCGGTTGAGACCGGTGTCGGCAATGAACAGGACCAGCGGCTTGGGTTTATTCTCGTTGTTCACGGCAAGCACCAGCAGGTTGTCCTTAAACCGGAAAACGCGCGTCAACACGCTGCGGTCATCCGAATGAACCGCGGGCGCCGGATCGGCCGACAACAGGAAGGAAGCCATCTGTTCCGTTTCCACAGCCAGATCGCTGCAGGCCGACCACGCAGAGACCGATTGCGGGTTCAGATTTCCCGCGGCATGTACATAATACTGGATACCCTTCACGCCGCTGACGAGTCCCATATAGGTCATCAGCCGGATCTCCTGCGCCGTCGGCTCACGCGCCCACATTTCCTGTCCGCCAAACGCCTGCGGCACCAGCCAAACGGATTTGTCATACCGGAAAACCCGGTTATACGCGGCAAGATCGTCCATCACCTTGTCGGCCGGGCCGGGAATGGGATACGGATCCGTCATGGCAATATCCATGGTATGGCGGAATTCTTCGGCCTTGGAAGGCATCATGAAAACGATGGCGATCGGATGATAAGGGTCCAGCTCATGGATCACCTGGTACATCTGCTCCAACAGCGCCGGCGGCCGTCCCTGCCCATCGGGTTCATCGTTGATATACCAGGACAATAAAGCCGGGTGATCCCGGAAAGCGATGACTTCTTCTTTCAACAGCGCCAGCTTATCCGCATCCGACAGATCGGTCCCCTTCGCGCCATTATGACCACTGCCGATCAGCGAATTCACCGCGTATTGCACCCGGATGCCCAGCTGCGCACAGCGATCCATATACGCTTTCCGTTCCGCCCTGCCCGCAGGCAGGTTGCTTTGATAGGGCCCGATCAGGTTGAAGCCATGCACGACCTCGCGTTCCGGCAGATCGCCCACCGGCGTACAGTAGAATCCAAACGGGAAAAAGGGTATTCGATCCGCGATCAATCCGCCCGTGAGCCGGTCGATCTGAACGGCATTGGGTTTCGGCGCCAGCGCAACGATCGCCACCCTTCCCGAAGTGTCGGTCCGGCCGTCTTTCAACAGCCGCCATTCCACCGAAGTCGTTCCTGCCGGCAATCGCGGCAGATCCAACGCCACGTTCAACAGCTTGCCCGGCTCGTTATCTGCCTGCCCGATCACGCTGCCGTCGCGCGACACGACCAAACGATAGCTTCCGCTGATCACAGGGTCCCCCAGGACCCCGACGATGCTCGCCTTGTCGCCGGGCAGGTAATAATCATACCGGCTGAAAACCTTCACAGGCTGTGCCCGCAGCAAAGGCTTTGCGAAAAAGATCGCGCTGCTCACGAGGATAAAAAGACGCAGTTGCCGCTTCAAGATAACCGAATTTGCCGCCAAGATACACCATCAGGCGTGTCTCCCGTTCAAACGCCCCGCTCCGGCGACTTTTTCCTGTTCAACTGCCCCACCCGCGATACTTTCCCGTTCAAACGCCCCGCTCCGGCGACTTTTTCCCGCCGGAAAAAGCCCGCGCAAAAAAAATTTGCGTAGTTAAATAGCTACACATATATTTGTAGTCAAATAGCTACACAATGAATCTCCGACGCGACGTTTTCCAGGCCATCGCCGATCCCACCAGACGGGCCATCCTGCTGCTGTTGGCCGCACAAACCATGACCGCGGGAGCCATAGCCTCCAATTTCGATACGGCCAGACCGACCGTTTCCAAACACCTGCAGATCCTCACCGAATGCGATCTGCTCGTACAAAAGCAGACCGGAAGGGAGATCTATTACCACATCAATGCAAAAAAAATGAAAGAAGTAGCCGACTTTATCGAACCGTTCCGCAAGACATGGGACGACCGATTCAACAAACTCGAAGCCATCATGAAAAAATATAAAGCTAAATAACATGGAACAGAAAACGAAGATCACCGCCGAAGACGGCCGGCAGGAAATGATGATCACCCGGGATTTCGATCTGCCGCTGGAACTGTTATTCAGGGCATACGTGGACCCCGAGATACTCGGGCAGTGGATGACATCGAAAGTCATCCGGTTGGAAAGCAAGAAGAACGGCAGCTACCAACTGGAAAAGAAAGACGACAAAGGCAACGTCGTTTTCCAGGCGCATGGCGTGATCCACGAGTTCATCCCCGGGTCGAAGATCATCCGCACCTTCGAAATGGGCAATACTCCCTTCGGCGTTCAGCTCGAGATCTACGATTTTGAACGATTGACCGAAGACACCAGCCGCCTCCGGATGCACGTCATCTATGAGTCCGTCGAACAACGCGACCAGGTAATGAAATTCGCCTTCGCACAAGGCATCAACTGGGCGCACAACCAACTCGAACAAGTCGTAGCCAAATTGAAATGAGAACACCATGAAAAAGCGAAACGTAATCATCTATTGGATAGCCACCCTGTGGCTGTCATTGGGCATGACAGCCACCGCAATCCCCCAATTGCTCAAACTCAAAGGGAATGGAGACGCTCCACCCGCGGTGGACGGCATCGTTCATCTGGGATACCCGGTCTACTTTCTCACGATCCTGGCCATTGCCAAGATACTCGGCGTCGTGGCCGTCCTTGTACCCCGGTATCCCGTTTTGAAGGAATGGGCGTATGCGGGCTTCTTCTTTATTATGACGGGAGCCGTATATTCGCATCTGGCATCCGGAGATGCGGCGGCAGCCTTGTTCCCGTCGCTGCTGCTGCTCGCGCTTACCTGTATATCCTGGTATTTCAGACCCGTGAGCAGAAGACCCGGACCTTCATTCAGTAAATCGATCGCATGACTACCAATCCAAAGGTCGACTGGTTTTTCGACAAACCGACGCCGTGGCAGAAAGAGTACCAACGCCTGCGGACCATTATGCTCGCCTGCGGGCTGACCGAAGAACTCAAATGGGGATGCCCCTGCTATACGTTCGGGAACAAGAACATCGTGGTGATCCACGGTTTCAAAGAGTATTGCGCGGTCCTCTTCTTCAAAGGCGCCCTGCTCCAGGACCCGGAAGGTATCCTGATCCAACAAACCAGGAACGTCCAGCTTCCCCGGCAGGTCCGCTTTACCACCGTCCGGGAAATAGCCGCTTTACAGGCCACGCTGAAAGCCTATGTGTACGAGGCGATCGAAGTCGAAAAGGCAGGCGTCAAAAAGCCGCTGAAAAAAACATCCGACTATCAAATGCCCGACGAATTCGCGACCGCGCTAAAAAAGGACGCCAAACTGAAAAAAGCCTTCAACGCCCTGACACCGGGACGGCAAAGAGGATACCTGTTGTACTTCTCGCAAGCCAAACTCGCCAAAACCCGCGAGACAAGGATCGAAAAAAGCATTCCCAACATCCTCGACGGGAAAGGGTGGAACGAATAGCTGCCCGCCCATCCATCATGCCCGACCCAGCCCGCCGGGCAGCCGCCGCCAGGCAATAAGCCGCCCGACATATAAATAATATCGATCAGTTCATACAAACAATCAATTTCTCCATGTTGGAAACCCGGCGTAGCTTCGGTCGTCGAATTTATTTTACCATTCATTTTAACTAAGAAAAATGGCAAATACCACGATCGAAAGCAAATGCCCTTTTCATGCCGGCATTGCGAAACAAAGCGCGGGCAGTGGCACGAGGAACAGGGATTGGTGGCCCAATCAGCTCAACCTACACATCCTCCGTCAATACGCTCCTTTCTCCAACCCGATGGACGACGACTTCGACTATGCCGAAGCGTTCAAAAGCCTCGACCTCGGCGCAGTGAAAAAGGACATCTTCGCGTTGATGACGACCTCGCAGGACTGGTGGCCCGCCGACTATGGCCATTACGGTCCTTTCTTTATCCGGATGGCCTGGCACAGCGCCGGCACCTATCGCATCGATGACGGCCGCGGCGGCGCGGGCAGCGGGACACAACGCTTTGCTCCGCTGAACAGCTGGCCCGATAATGCCAATCTCGACAAAGCCCGGCTCCTGCTCTGGCCGATCAAAAAGAAATACGGCAAAAAGATCTCGTGGGCAGACCTGATGATCCTCGCCGGGAACTGTGCCCTCGAATCCATGGGCTTGAAAACCTTCGGCTTCGCCGGCGGACGCCAGGACGTCTGGGAAGCGCCGGAAGACATTTACTGGGGCGCGGAAAAAGAATGGCTCGCCGACAAACGCTATTCCGGCGACCGCCAGCTGGAGAACCCGCTCGCTGCCGTACAGATGGGCCTTATCTATGTAAATCCCGAAGGCCCGAACGGCAAACCCGACCCGGTAGCCGCAGCCCGCGACATCCGGGAGACCTTCCGCCGCATGGCAATGGACGATTATGAAACCGTGGCGCTGATTGCCGGCGGTCACACCTTCGGTAAGACACACGGCGCGGCCGAACAGGCTAAATATGTAGGACGCGAACCTGCCGCCGCAGGGATAGAAGAACTCGGTCTCGGGTGGAAGAGCAGTTTCGGCAAGGGTTTCGGCGGCGATACCATTACCAGCGGCCTCGAAGGCGCATGGACGACGACGCCTACAAGGTGGAGCAACAACTTCTTTGAGAACCTGTTCGGTTTCGAATGGGAGCTGACCAAGAGCCCCGGCGGCGCCTTTCAATGGAAACCCAGGGCCGGCGCCGGCGCAGGCACCGTACCCGACGCGCATGACCCGTCGAAGCGTCACGCGCCGACGATGCTGACCACCGACCTCGCTTTGCGGTTCGACCCGGCCTACGAGAAGATATCCCGGCATTTCCATGAGAACCCCGCGGAATTCGCAGACGCTTTTGCCCGCGCATGGTTCAAACTCACCCATCGCGATATGGGCCCCCGCGCCCGCTACCTCGGTCCCGAGGTACCTAAGGAGGAGCTTATCTGGCAGGACCCGATCCCCGCCGTTACCCACCCGCTGATCGATGAAAAGGACATAGCTTCACTGAAAGCAAAGATCCTGGCCTCCGGCCTCTCCGTTTCACAACTCGTATCGACGGCCTGGGCCTCGGCCTCCACGTTCCGCGGTTCCGACAAAAGAGGCGGCGCCAATGGCGCGCGGATTCGCCTGGCTCCCCAGAAAGACTGGGAGGTGAACAATCCGGCCGAACTGGCCAGGGTCCTGACTACCCTCGAAGGCATCCGGCAGGAATTCAATAAGAAGCAAGCCGGTGGCAAAGCGGTTTCGCTGGCCGATCTGATCGTGCTGGCCGGCTGCACCGGCGTCGAAAAAGCGGCAAAGAATGCCGGTCACGACGTGACCGTTCCCTTCACCCCCGGACGCGCCGACGCTTCGCAGGAACAAACCGACGTGGAATCCTTCTCCGTGCTCGAGCCCGTCGCCGACGGTTTCAGGAACTATCATAACCCGGAATCGAAGATCTCCCCCGAGGAGAACCTGGTGGACAAGGCACAGCTGCTCACACTCTCGGTTCCCGAGATGACGGTCCTCATCGGCGGCATGCGCGTACTCGGCACCAACTTCGACCAGTCCGCACACGGCGTCTTCACCAAAAATATCGGTGCGCTCACCAACGATTTCTTTGTCGGTCTGCTCG
>DASZYU010000376.1:0-7157 GCA_035545215.1 Puia sp. | reverse complement strand
GCGGGAACGATCACGCTGACCTGTTATCTATTGCCTGATATTCATTTTGCGATCATCCATCTGCTGGGTCCTTCGTGGCAGCTGCCCGTGGTGTTGCGGACCGGCGTTGCGGGCGTCGGCAAGTCGCTGGTGTTCGCTTTTCTTATCGTCTTGCTGACGGGTTTGCTCGAGAAAAAGAGGATCAGGTTGTCGGTGTAGGGGGAGAGGCAGTATGTTCATTCCGATCGCAAACTGTCGGCAGGATTGGCCCTGCCGGCTTTTACCGAAATAAAGAAGACGGTTGCCAGCGCCAGTATTCCCATCGCTGCCGAGGCCGCGGCGAAGGTCGGCCAGCTTAACGCAGTGCGATAAGCATACTTGTTCAACCAGTCGTGCATTACCCAGGCGGAAACGGGAACGGCGAGCAGCAGGGACATACCTACCGGCTTCAAAAAATCGAAGCACAGACTGCCGGCAATGTCCTGCAGCGATGCGCCCAATACTTTTCGAATGCCTATCTCTTTGATCCGCTGCCGGGCGGAAAAGGTTGCCAGCGCAAAGAGTCCCAGACAGGCGATGATGACGGTGATCGTGCTGAAGATGCCCATGAGGCCCGCCAGCCTGTCCTCAGTCTTGTACTGGCTATCGTACGCGTCGTCCACAAATTCATAAGAGAAGGCGGTTATTTTATCGAAAGAGCCATAAACCTGCGCGATCTTCCGTAGGACGGCGGCAATATCGCTATGCGGGCGGAGCCTGACAAAGAGGACATTTCGTTGCAGGCCGAAGGCAGGGGTATCCAGGCCGACATAAAGCGCCAGCGGTAAGATCTGTTTGGCCAGGGACAAGTAATTGAAGTCTTTCAATACGCCTCCGACCCGGTAATTGTCGTTCACTATTTGCCCGGTAGCCTGTCCCGAAAAGCCGAACTCGTTCACCGCCACTTCATTGAGAATGGGATGACGTCCGTCCATCAGGGAGGTCATCGATGCAGGCTTTTCCTTCCATTGGAGGCCCATCAAAGGGATAAAGCCCGTATCCACGAACATATATGCCAGGCCGACGTCGTGTCCCGGCGTTCTTGTTTTAACGGAGTTGATGGAGATTCCCTTGTAAAAACCATGATTGGCGGTTGCGGTCGCCTGCACGGAAGGCAGCGCGGCGATTTCGTTTTTGAATGCCTGGTATTGTTTCAGCGTGTTTTCGCAGGGTACCGTCACTACGTCTTTACGATCCACGCCCGTATCGGCCTGCTGCATGTACCGCAGCTGTTTTTGTATGAACACGGTGCAGATGACCAGGGCGATGGAGATGGAGAATTGCAGCACCGTAAATCCTTTTCTTACGGTGGCACCGCCTCTTCGCCGGCTCAGCCGCCCATACAGGACGACGACGGGCTTATAGGCTGAGAGGACCAGCGAGGGATAACTCCCCGCCACCAGGATCGTCGTCAGCAACAAGCCAAAATAAGACACCAATACTGCCGGCGTGGTCAAAAAAGTGGTGTCGATCTTTAGGCCGATCAGCTGAAAGAACAGGTGACGAAAGGTCAAAAACAGCATGGCCCCTATGAAAAAAGCGAGCACGGCCGAAAGGGCCGATTCGGTATAAAATTGCGCCGCTATGCTTTTCCTGCCGGCCCCCATCGTTTTGCGAACGCCGACCTCGCGGGCGCGGGTGACTGCCCTGGCGGAGGCCAGGCTCATGTAGTTGATGAGCGCCAATAAAAGTATGAGGCCGGCGACGAACGTAAAGAGGTTCAAATAGCGGGGACTGCCGAACCCTCCCAGCGGATTAGCCGACAGATGATTGCCAGTAAACGGGCGAAGCTTCAAATCGAGACCGGCGCTCATTCCTGATTTGTCCATGGCCGCCAACCTGTTTGCGGTGGCCGTCACACTCCGGATGGCCGATGTATCTCTCAATTTCAGGAAGGTGGGACAATTACCCAAGCCAAACCAGTTGTATTTCACTTGAAGTGAATCGTCGGTACGCGGCAGCAGGGAAAGCGGCGCAACAAATGAAAAAGAGAGACTGGAATTCGAAGGAGGGTCGGCGCAGACGCCTGTCACCTCCAATAATAAGCGGCCTTTGTACAAGACCGATCGCCCCAGTGGGTCCTGTTTCCCAAAATATTTCTGCGCGGCTGAAGCTGTCAGGACCACCTGGTTTGGGCCGGACAGCGCTGTCGACGGATTTCCCCTGATCAGCGGGAAACTGAAAAAACGAAAGAAGTTGCTGTCGGCAAACAGGAAGTTTCGTGTTTCTCTATAATGCGTCTCGGGCTGTGCGGGTAGTGAAAGGTCGATCGTACCGTATACCGGAAAGAGCCTGACATAGCTTTCCACCTGCGGGTTGGCCTGCGCGATCATCGGCCCGTCCACATGGTTCAGCGCATAGATCTCAGATTGGCTGCCGTAGGAATTCATGGTGCCTCTCACCAGGAAGATGCGCTGTGCATCGTGATGAAACCGGTCATAAGCATGCTCGTGGACCACATACAGCAGGATCGTCATGCAAACAGCCAGGCCGAGTGCCAGCCCGCCGATATTGATGATGCTGTAGAGCCTGTTTCGAAAAAGGTTCCGATAGGCGGTGCGCAGATAGTTGAGGATCATAGCAGATAGGTTTATGTCATTTGGAGCCGATGTGGTGATTGCCGGGGGTAGAAATGGTAAAGTCGGCCATGAGCCGTTCATCCCTGGAATGGCTGCCAAGGACGAGCCGGTATTTCCCCGGGTAGACTTTCCACTGGCGGGCGGTCAGATCCCATTTCTGCAGTTGTTGCAAGGGAATAGCGAACGCCACCTGTTCTTCGCCGTGGGCGCCGATGGGAGTCCGCGCGATGGCGCGGAGTTCTTTCAGCGGCATCCTCTCCCCATTGGGATAAACGATATAGGCCTGTACGACCTCGTCGCCTTCGTGATCGCTGGTGTTGGCTACGACGATCGAAAAGGCGAGGGTGTCCTGGGATTGGTAGCGCGTTTTCGGCTGTCGGATCCAGTTATAGGTGAAGGTAGCGTAGCTCATTCCATAGCCGAAGGGAAACTGTACCGGCCCGTTGTAATAACGGTAGGTGCGCCCTTTCATGCTATAGTCTTTATATGGCGGCAGCTCGGCGGTCGACCGGTAGAAGGTCACGGGCAGATGGCCGGAGGGAGATACCTTGCCGAAAAGGATGTCGGCGAGTGCATTCCCGCCCTGTTCGCCGGGATACCAGGCCAGGAGGATGGCGTCGGCATAAGGCGTCAGCGGGGAAAGGTCTACCGCGCTGCCGGCGGTTACGACTACGATCAGCGGTTTATGGCCGATGGACCTGCGCAAGGCCTTTATGTACGCTATATGCGCAGCCGGAAGGCTGAGGTCGGTCCTGTCGCCGCCATGCGGGGCAAGAAAAGCGTCGCCTTCTTCGCCTTCCATCACCGGGGTGAGACCGATGACGGCAACGGTCGCCTCGCAATTCGAGGCCGCCCAGGTACCGCCGAAATGTACGGAGTCTTTGTAGTCGCAGCCCTGGTCGTATTCCACGTGGACGGAAGGCCCGGTGGCTGCGGTGATGCCTTCGAGGAAGGTGACCATCCGGGAGGAGACGCCGTGGTAATTGCCTGCCAGCGCATCGAAGGAGAAAGCGTTCGGGCCGACGACCATCAGCGAATGCAGCGAATCGCGGCGGAGCGGAAGGATGTTCCTGTCGTTCCTGAGCAGGACGATGCTTTCTTCCGCCATCCGGAGAGCGAGTGCGACGTGGTAGTCGTTGTGGACGCTGTCGGCGCCCCAACTGCTGAACGGCTGGGCGGCCCTGTCGTCGAAAAACCCCAATTTCATTTGTGTGCGGAGCAGTGGGGCGAGGGCGGAATCGATGTCGCGCGCGGTAAGGAGGCCTTTATCCACTGCCTTGAGCGCATCTCCCTGCAGTATGTCCGAACAATCGAGGTCTACGCCTGCCCGGATGGCGGCAGCTGCGGTTTCGACGGGGCCGGGAAGGACCTTGTGTCGTTCGAAGATATCGTCGAGCGCGCCGCAGTCCGTCACGACATGTCCTTTGAAATGCCATTCGTCGCGGAGGATGCGGTGCAGCAGCGTTGGGCCCGTGCAACAGGGTTCGCCGTTGACCCGGTTGTAAGCGCACATGACGGATTCTACGCCGGAATCGACCAGGCGTTTGAACGCGTAGAGATAGGTCTCGCGAAGATCTTTCTCATCGACGATCGCATCGAAGGTGTGTCTGTCGGATTCGGGTCCGCTGTGAACGGCAAAATGCTTGGCGCAGGCGGAGGCTTTGAGGTAGCGGGGATCGTCGCCCTGTATCCCCCTGACAAAGGCGGTGCCCATCGTTGCGGTCAGGAACGGGTCTTCGCCGTAGGTCTCCTGGCCGCGGCCCCAGCGGGGATCGCGAAAGATGTTGATATTGGGGGACCAGAAGGTGAGGCCCATGTATTGCTCGCTTCTGCCGGACGCGCCGGCGAGGTTGTATTTGGCGCGGGCTTCGGTCGAGATCGCGTCGGCGACGCGGTGCAGCAGGTGGTCGTCGAAGGTGGCGGCCATGCCGATGGCCTGCGGGAAAACGGTGGCTTCGCCCGCGCGCGCTACGCCGTGCAGCCCTTCGTTCCACCAATTATACGCGGGAATGGCGAGCCGGTCGACGGATTTGCTCCGATAGCCCAGCAGGCTCACCTTTTCTTCTGGCGTCAGCCGGGAGAGGAGATCGTTCACTCGTTTGTCGATGGGCAGGGAGGCGTTGCGGAATGGCAGGGGTTGCGCCTTTGCCGCGGAAACGATCAGGACGGAACCGAGCAGGGATAACCATTTCATTTTGCGTGCCAGGTATTGTTGGAGGCGTCGGCATCGACATAAATGCCGTTGTCCAGGTGAATCGCCAGTGGTTTTTTGCCCGCGGCCGCCGTCAGGGTGATCTGGGTTTCGGACGCATGGTCTTCCCATACCGCGGGCGTTTCGTGTACCCGGGTGTTCGTGCCATCGTTGAAGGTCGTAACGATGTCGAAAGGGATCGCAAAACCGCCGATGTTCCGGACATGGACGACCGTTTCGCCGGAAGCGTTCTGTTCCACCTTGTCGACTGCGATATCCAGGTAGTTGTTACTGAAGAACCAGTTCTTCCAGAACCAGTCGAGGTTCCTGCCGGAGACATCGTTGAAGGAGTAGAAGAAATCCCAGGGGACCGGGTGTTTGCCGTGCCATCTGTCCATATAGGCGCGGAGACATTTTCCAAAGAGCTGGTCGCCGAGCATATCCTTTATCGCGAGATAGGCGAGCGATGGTTTGCCATAGGCATTGTTGCCATAGCCGGCGCCTTTCATCGCATCACCGGGTGTAATGATGGGCAGGTCTTCTTCGCCGGAAGGATCGTAGGTATAGCTGTTGACGCGGAACTCCCTATAGGCTTCCTCCGCCCGTTCGTTGCCGAGATCGGCGCGGCCGATCAATAGTTCGAAGGTGGTGGCCCATCCTTCATCCATGAAGGGGTACCGGGATTCGTTGATGCCCATGTAAAACGGGAACCAGCTGTGCGCGATCTCGTGTTCGGCGACGAAGCGGGTGAACAGCGGACTCGGCGTCGTGTTGTCGTTGACCATCATGGGATATTCCATATCGGCATAGCCCTGGAACAGCGTCGTTTTTGGAAAAGGGTAAGGGACGCCGGGCCAGTTGTGCGAAAGCCAATCGAGGGCGTGACGGCCGAATTCCACCATGCGGTGAAAGTCCTTTGCCGTGTCGTCGTAGGCAGATTGTACACTGGCCCTGCGACCGGTGGCGTCATCGACGACCACGCTGGAGGCATCCCAGGCAAAATGATCGCTGATGCCGACGGCCATATCGGTAATATCCGACGCCGTCCAGGTCCACGTGTTCGCGGGGTTGGGGGCCGTCACTTTTCCGGAAGCGATCTCCGCGGGGGTGGCGATGGAAACGATGGCATCGCCGGTCATGGATGCTGCCAGCTTGCGGGCGTAGGCGGGTGCAAGGACGGAATCGGCATCCTGGAGCTCGCCCGTAGACCAGACGATGAAATTGTGGGGAACGGTGACGTGGAGGGTATAGTCGTTGAAATCATTGTAGAATTCCTGCAGATCGGTAAAGTCCATCCGGTCCCAGCCGTTGTAGTCATCGTACACTGCTACGCGGGGGTAGAAATAGGCGAGGTAGAAGGTTGTCGGGTCGATCATGCCTTCGCGGTTGCTTTTCCGTGAGACCGCATAATGCCAGGTGAAATTCAGGCGGACGGAATCGTGCGGAAGCAGTGGCGTGGTGAGCCGGACATTTTTCCAGGTACCGTCGAGCGCGTTATTGAGCCAGGGTTTTTGCCGGCCGTTCTCGGCGTAGCTGTCGATGGTGACGCCGGGAGTGAGATAAGAAGAATCTTCCATTCCGAGGCGGGTGGCGCCGGGTTTATGGATGTTGCAGATGAGCCGGATGACGATGACATCGAGGGTATCGGGGGAATTGTTGAAGTACGTGATGGATTCATTGCCGCGGATCGTCGGTTCCGGAGGCGTTGCCGTGATGGAGATATCGTAGCGGCCGCTGTTCTGCCAATACCGGGGTCCGGGACGGCCGTCGGTCGAACGGGTGCCCTTGTCGTATGCGTGGCGGATATCGCGCGGGGTATAAAGGGTTTGACCGTTCAGTACATCGAGACAAAGAAGAAGGGGAAGAACGAAAAGGACGGGTTTGTGCATACAAAGGTATTTGTCGGCAACGATAGCGTTTCCGGCTCAGCAGTAGTTTTGAATAGGCCGCATCGGTGGATGACGCAAGGCAGCAATCGATGATAAATATAAATAAAAAATATTAAAAGTCGATCACTTCCCAAAATGCTTTCTTTGGCCGTCCGTTCGTATCGAACAGCAGCGGGTAATTCTTTCGGCCGGGCACCGGGTAGTTGTCGAGCCAGGTGTACTTGTCCGAAAGGTTCCAGAATGTTACGCCGTTGATGCAACCGCGGCCGCCGGCCGGGTTCACAGCGTTGCGGCGAAAGATGGAGAAGACCATCTTATACTGGTCCGCCTGTCGTTTTTCGAGTTCCGGCGTCAGGACGTCCTCTTCACCCGGCCGGCGCGCGCGGCGGTTCTTTTCCCAGGGATAGATGGAGATGTCGAGCTCGGTGATCTGGACCTTGAGGCCCAGCGAGGAAAAGCGTGTAATCGCGGCCTGCAGTT
>DASZYU010000375.1:0-9123 GCA_035545215.1 Puia sp. | reverse complement strand
GGCAGCTCGGAAAGCCGGATCATTCGCCTGGATTGCAACCTACCCTGGCTGTCCGGAATGGGGTCGCCGTGCGGGTCCGTGTCCGGAAAACCCAGGAAAGCGTCCAGCTTATCGACCAGCTTGCGACTGCTGATGTGTTCCATTTCTTCGGCGATCTCGTGGACCTCGTCCCATCCGAATTGCAGCTTTTTTACCAGGAAATATTCCCAGAGCCGGTGTTTGCGGATCACCAGCACCGCAGCCTTGCGGCCTTCGTTGCTCAATTTGAATCCCTTGTAGCGTTCGTAGATCAGCAGCCGCTGGTCCTTCAGCTTTTTGAGCATATCGGTCACCGACGCGGGGCGGGTATTAAGCGCCGCCGCCAGGGCGTTTGTCGTAACGACGCCCTGCTCCTGCTGCAGGTGAAAAATGGCTTTCAGGTGATTCTCTTTGCTGGCGGAATATTTCATGTTCGGTCGGCCTAAAATAAAATTTAGACAAATCTAAAAATAAAATCCGGGATTTCGGGGGCTAAAATTGTTTAATTTTAGTCCATGAAGAAATTCCTGTTGCTGATCGTGATCCCGGCAGTATTCTTTTCATGCAAGAGCAAAAAGGTGTCCCTCTCCCAGAACGATGAAAAGGTGAACATTTCCGATTTCCTCGAATCCTTCCAACCTCTCAAACTACCTTACGGGGTGACCGATACGATCCTGCGCCGGCGGGAGCAGGAGGGGGGCGCCATCGATGAGTCCCTGTTCCTTCGGTTCGTCCCCGACAGTATCCTCACGCATCTTTTCGGCAAGGAGGGGCACATTCACCTGTATGGTATCGGCAGGATCAGGGTCCCCAAAGCCGAGACCTATGTGTTCGTAAAAGCGGTGGGTAAAGACCGCCGCGCATTGTATATTTTGTGTTTCGACAGGAAGAACCACTTCGGGGCCGGGCGTCCCATCCTTTATTGGGACAACGAACCCGGGGTTACCGGCAGGGCGGATATGGACAACAAGTACACGCTTACGCTTCTGCATCAGCGGAAGGCGGCCGACGGACAGATCTACTATCACCGGGATGCCTACGTGTTTTCGGAAGGCACCGGGCTCTCGCTGATCCTCACGGAATCCAACGAGACCAGGCCAAAAGCAGTCTCGGTCTATAATCCGATCGACACCCTGCCGCACAAACACCGTTATTCGGGGGACTATGCGCAGGATAAACGCAATCTCGTTTCGATCCGCGATGGCAGGGACCTGTCGCGTTTCGTATTCTTCATTCATTTCGAGAAGGAGGAAGGCACGTGCAAGGGCGAGTTGAAAGGCGAGGCTAAGTTCGTCGCCCCGGGTGTTGCGCGTTTCCGGTCCTATTCCGACCCCTGTGCGATCGAATTTACGTTCATCCCCGAAGGCGTATCGCTGAAAGAGACAGGGGGATGCGGCGTTCACCGGGATATCCGGTGTTTTTTCGAAGGTTATTTCGAGCGAAGGAAGGTGCAGCACGGGGCGCAGAAGGGGCGTCACAATTGAAATGGGGATTATCCGTTATTACCGGTGTAGCGTATTTGCTAAACGGCCGTAGGGCGTTTGACCATGGGCGAGCGAAGCGAAGCCCACGAACGACGCGCCAACGGCATTGGGGCCGAAGTTCAAAATTGTCGGCGGTTGCAGGAATAGGGCTATTTTTGGGCGAAGACCTATTCCTGCATTATATTGCGTACTTTTTACACAGGAAAACACTGGTTTGGCTATGAGTTTTAAAAATTATGTAGTGCCTTACGCCGTGGATGAGCGGTATGCGAAAAAAGTGGCTTATTTCTCGATGGAGTTTGCCGTTCACCAGCCGTTGAAGATCTACAGCGGCGGTCTGGGGTTTCTGGCGGGGTCGCATTTGCGCAGCGCTTTCGAACTGCGTCAGAACATGATCAACATCGGTATCCTGTGGAAATACGGGTATTATGACCAGGGACGCAACCAGGATCAGACGCTGGCCGTGGGGTGGATGGAAAAGCAATATAGTTTTCTCGAAGACACGGGTTTGCGTTACCAGGTGAATATTCACGACCATCCCGTGTGGGTCAAGGTGTGGTATCTGAACCCCGAGACCTTTCAGACAGCCCCTTTGTTTCTCCTGAGCACCGATGTTCCCGAGAACGATTATGTTTCGCAAACGATCACGCACCGGTTGTACGATGCCAATGTCGCCACGAAGGTTGCCCAATTCATCCTGCTGGGTGTGGGCGGCGCCAAACTGGTGGACGAACTGGGTTTCAATCCCGATCTGTACCACCTCAACGAGGCGCACGGGCTGAGCAGTACGTTCTATCTCTACCAGAAATTCAACCGGGACATCGAAGAGGTGCGGAAGCGGCTGGTCTTCACGACGCATACGCCCGAAGAGGCCGGCAATGAGAAACACGATATCTATCTGTGTCACAAGATGAGCTATTTCTGCGGCTTGTCGATCGAGGAGGTAAAGAAACTGACAGGGCTCGAAGACGACGCCTTCAATCATTCGCTGGTGGCGCTGCGGTTCGCGCATCTGGCCAACGGCGTTTCGCAGTTGCACGGTGTCGTTTCGCGGGCGTTGTGGAGCAAATACAAGGATATCTGTCCCATCATTGCGATCACGAATGCGCAGAACTGGCGATATTGGGCGGATAAGGAGCTCTATCGGAAAATGGAGGAAGGCAACGACTACTGGTGGGACGACCGCAAGAAATACCTGAAGAAAAGAAGTTTCGAGATCATCGCCGACCAGACCGGAAAGCTGTTCGATCCGAACGTCTTTACGATCGTATGGGCGCGGCGGTTCGCCGGGTACAAGCGGGCGGCGCTGCTCACCCGGGACATGGAGCGTTTCAACAACTTGGTCAACAGCAAGAAATATCCCGTACAGATCGTCTGGGCCGGGAAGCCTTATCCGATGGACTATCCCGCAATCAACGAATTCAACCATCTCGTTCATTTAAGCAAAGGGTATAAGAACGTCGCGGTCGTCATCGGGTATGAAATGGGTCTGTCCAAACGGCTGAAACAGGCCGCCGACTGCTGGCTGAACAATCCGCGCGTCCCGCGGGAAGCCTCGGGCACCAGCGGGATGACGGCTGCGATGAACGGCGCGGTCAATTTCTCGACGGATGACGGCTGGATACCCGAGTTCGTCAATCACGGCAACAACGGCTTTGTGGTCCCGAAGACAGATTATACTTCTATGCACGTCGAACAGGTGGATGATTACGATCTGAACCAGCTGTACGAGATCCTGGAAAAAGAGATCCTCCCTCTTTATTACGACAATCATGACACCTGGCGGCAGATCGCCAAGAACGGGATGCGGGATGTTCGCTACCAGTTCGATGCGGGCCGGATGGCGCATGAATATTACGAGAAACTGTATAAATAGCGTCCCGGGTTATGTAATTCTGCTGTCTCCTGCATCCGGAGTGTAAAATCACTCTATGCAACGGTTAATCCTTCTCATTACGGGATTGGGGCTCGTTATCGCGACCAAAAGCGAGCCGGTCATTCCCTCGGTTTTGCGTTCGGCCATGGTGTACCGCAGCGGCGCCGAACTCGTCCATACGGCTACGGCCCACCTGGAACAAGGTAACAATCAACTCGTCATCGGCGATATCAGCAATGCGATCGATGCTTCCAGCGTCCGGATCAAATGCTCTTCGAACGTGACGATTCTATCGGTGGCCGTTTCGACGGATTATCTCAAACAGGAATCCGCGCGGCCGTTGGTCAAAAAGCTGCAGGATTCTATCCTTATCATCGGAAAGCAGTTGACGCAACTGGATGTCCTGACAAGGACCGATAACGAACTGCTGGATCTGCTGGCTTCCAACAAAAGCATCGGCAGCACCAATACGGGAGTGTCGGTGGCCGAGTTGTCGAAGATGATGGACTATTACCGTCAGCAATCGACGGCGTTGAGGAGCGAGCTCAGCGGGTATGCCGAACGGGCGGTGCAATTGAAAGACCTGCAGCACCGGCTCGAGTTGCAGATTGCGGAGGAGGAAAAAAAGAACGACAAACCGGGCGGGGCGTTGGTGCTGCAAGTGATGAGCCCGACGGCGGGCCCCTGCGATCTTACCATCTCCTATCTGACTACGGCAGCGCATTGGGATCCGTCGTACGATCTAAAGGCGGGCAGCGGCGGCGATCAGCTGCAACTCCTTTACAAGGCGCGTCTCGTGCAGACATCGGGTATCGATTGGAAGGGAATACGGCTGAGTCTTTCGACGGCCTTACCTGCGCAGGGCGGAAATGCGCCTGTGCTGAAGACGTGGTTCCTGCGGTTCGTCGACCCGCAGGCGCAGCTGCAGTATAAGGACAATTCGCTTTTGAATTCGGTGTCTGGAAGGGTGCCGGGGCTGGCGGCGAGTGCAAGCAAATCGTTGAACGAGGTGGCGGTCGTGGGCTACAGTTCGGTGCGCAAAGATGGAGAAGAGCCGGAGTATACCGAACCGCTGTACATCGTCGATGGCAAGGAGATCCCGGAGGCGGCGTTCCGGAAGATCGACCGCCGGGCGATCAAGACGATCCGGGAGCTGACGGGTCGGGACGCGACTTCCCGGTATGGCGCGAGGGGAGGCCCCGGGGTTTACCTCGTGACGCTGAAAGACGAGCTGAGCGATTATGTTTCGGTCAACGAGCAGCAGATGGACGCGGTCTTCGATATCGATATCCCCTATGACGTCGCCTCGAACGGAAAAGAGCAGGGCGTCGTATTGAAGGAATACCAGTTGCCGTGCGCGTATCAATACTATGCGGCGCCGGGTGTGGACCGGGACGCCTATCTCCTGGGACAGGTGGTGGGTTGGGAGAAACTAAACCTGCTGCCCGGTGAGGCGAGCATCATGGTGGAAGGGACCTATATCGGCAAGTCGTTCATCGACCCGGGTTCGCTGCAGGACACGCTCAACCTCACATTGGGCAGAGATAAACGCATCGTGGTCAGGAAGGAGAAGGTGACCGATTTCAGCAGTGTGAAGTTCCTCGGTTCGAATAAGAAGCAAATCTTCACGTATGAGTTGACCGTTCGGAACAACAAAAAAGAAAAGGTGAGCCTGTTGCTGAAGGACCAGTATCCGATCAGCAGCGACAAGGATATCGAGGAAGAGTTGCTGGACGCCGGCGGCGCAGGCGTGAACAAGGATACGGGCATCCTGACCTGGAAACTGGAGCTGGCGCCGGGCGAAAGCCGCAAATTCCGCATCAGTTACAGCGTCAAATATCCGAAGGATAAATTTGTCAATATGAACTAACGGGGTGGCAGCGGGCAAAAGGCGACGGCGAAGTGCGAAGCGCGGTGGCAGCGGGCAAAGGCAGCGAGGGTGGTAAAACTTCGTATATTGAAGGCCAAATCCCCATAATGCGTATTCGACGGATCGTTCTTTTTTGCGGACTGCCCGCGCTGCTTTTCGGTGTTGCTGCCGTCGGACGCAGTCAGGATATCCAGCCCGGCGTGTCATCTCAACTGGCGGTGAGCCGCAGCCGGGTCGTGCGGAACGTGCGGTATGTCTTATCCTTTCATTTACCCTCCGTACGCGAACGGCCGGTGTCGGGTGAGGAAAAATTGGAGTTCCGGCTGGATTCCGCATGGAGCGGCGGGCAGGCGCTGCTGCTGGATTTCAAGACGCCCAATGATGCAGCGGAGGGTTTGAAGGTGAACGGCGTAGCCGTTGATGGCACCTGCCGCAATGAACACCTCGTCTTGCCGGCAAAACTTCTTCGTCGCGGCGCCAACAGTGTGACCGTTGCCTTTACGGCGGGAAACCCGGCGCTGAACCGGAATGCCGAATTCCTCTATACGCTGCTGGTGCCTGACCGGGCGCGGACGTTGTTCCCGTGTTTCGATCAGCCGGACCTGAAGGCCGTGTTCGAGCTGACGCTGGTGGCGCCGGCAGGCTGGACCGTCATGGGCAATGCGCCGGTAAGGGATTCGACGCCAATGGGCGACAGCTGCCGTTACCGCCTGGAGCCGTCCGACCGGATCAGCACGTATCTGTTCGCGTTTGTGGCCGGCAAGTGGTCCTCCGCGCAGCGGGTCGTCGACGGGCGTCGCATGCGGTTCCTTTACCGCGAGACGGATTCTGTGAAACTGCGGCTCAGTCTCGACCCGATCTTTCGGATCGAAGGACAGGCGTTGCGGTTCATGGAGGCGTACACCGGCATCCGGTATCCCTTCCGCCAATTCGACTTCGCGGCCATACCCGATTTCCAGTTCGGGGGGATGGAGCATGTGGGTGCGATCCTGTACAAGGCCTCGACGTTGTTTCTCGATTCGGGCGCTACGAAGGAGCAGCTCATCAGCCGGAGCAACCTGTTATCGCACGAGACGGCGCATATGTGGTTCGGCGACCTGGTCACGATGCGCTGGTTCAACGATGTCTGGATGAAGGAGGTGTTTGCGAATTTCATGGCCGATAAGATCGGTAACGTGACGATGCCGGATGGGAAATATGAGCTGAAATTCCTGACCGATCACTACCCCGCGGCGTATAGCATCGACCGCACGGCGGGGACGCATCCGATCCGCCAGGAGCTGGACAATCTGCAGGAAGCCGGTTCGCTTTACGGGAATATCATCTATCACAAGGCGCCGATCGTGATGCGGCAATTGGAGGCGTTGATGGGCGCGGAGGCGTTTCGGAATGGCCTCAGGGATTATTTGCATGCGTTCGCCGGAGGCAACGCTTCCTGGCCCGACCTGATCGGGGCGTTGCAACGGTATACGAAGATCGATCTCGCGTCGTGGAATGAAGTATGGGTGAATGGTGCAGGAAGGCCAGTGTTCTCATATGCGCTGAAGACCGCGGGCGGACGGATCAGGCGCCTCGAGATCCGGCAGAAAGGAGAAGACGGTTCGGACCGGGTGTGGCCGCAGGTCTTCGATGTCGAGCTGATCGATCCGCCCAATGCCAGGGATTTCACCGTAAAAATGAATGCTTCCGTTGTGAACATAGACTCGGCTGTTGGGTTGGAGGAACCGCAGGCAATCATCTTCAATGCCGATGGCCGGGGGTACGGATTGTTTCCGATGGACAGGGCGTTTGCGCGTGCTTCGTCGCGGGACACGTCCGATGAGGCAGCGGTGCAACGCGCAGCCATGTACATCAACTGGTACGAGAATATGCTGGTGGGCCGGTCGGTCAGGCCACTGCAGTTGATCAATGAAGAAAGGCAGTTGCTGGCGGATGAGCCCGAAGAACTGAACCTGAACCTCCTTCTCGACCAGATGGGATCGACCTACTGGCGTTTCCTGAGCGGAACGGCGAGGGATTCGCTGGCAACCGGTTTGGAGAATGAATATTGGCAGACGATGCTGCAGGTGCATTCGGATAACAAAAAGAAACTGTTGTTCCGCGCTTTCAGCAATATGGTGTTGACGCGTGAGGGGCAGGACCGCCTCTTCGCCGTCTGGAAGGAGCAGCGGCCTCCGGCAGGCGTGAAGTTATCCGAAGACGACTATACGAACCTGGCGGCGGCGCTGGCGATACGGGCTTATCCGGGTTGGCGGGATATCCTCAAGGAGCAATTGCGTCGCATTCACAATCCCGACCGGCGGGATCGCTGGTTGTTCCTGCAGCCGGCGTTGTCGAACGATACGGCCGAGCGGGATGGATTTTTCGCGCGATTGTATGATGCGCAGGCTCGGAAAAAGGAGGCCTGGGTGCTGACCGGGTTATCCTATCTGCATCATCCGTTGCGGACGGCGCATTCGATAAAATATTTACCGGCGACGCTCGACTGGCTGGAGGACGTGCAGCGTACCGGCGACGTCTTTTTTCCGCAGAGCTGGTTGCAGACAAGCTTTAGCTACTATCAGACGGCTAGCGCGGCGGCGATCGTGCGTGACTTTTTGGAGCGGCATCCTCATTATAATCCGCGGCTGAAGGCGAAGGTGCTCCAGGCCGCGGACAATTTATTTCGGGCGGTGCAGCTGGCGCGTTAACCGCTGGTTGCCAGGGCTGGAAAAAGGTTTAATGATGGCCTGCGCTGTCCGGTTTCGACGAGTCGCGCGGGATCGGCGGCGGCGCGGGCTTGGTCACGATATCGAGCAATTCGACGTCGAAGATGAGCGCCGAGCCGGGTGGGATCAACGGGCCGGCCTGCTGGTCGCCGTAGGCCAGATCGGAAGGGATGAAGAGTTTCCATTTGCTACCGACGGGCATGAGCTGGAGCGCCTCGGTCCAGCCCGGGATGACGCCGTTCACGGCCAGTTCGATCGGCTGGCCTCTTTCGATGCTGCTATCGAAGACCTTCCCGTCGATGGTGGTCCCGTGATAGTGGACACGCACCCTGTCGGTCAGGGATGGTTTGGGGCCCGTGCCTTCCTTGATGACCTGGTATTGCAAACCGCTGGGCAACGTCACAACGCCGGGTTTGGTCTTGTTGGCGGCCAGGAATTGCTGTCCCGCCTTTTTGTTGCCGGAAGCTTTTTCGGCTTCATTCTTTTTCATGTAGCTGTAGATGCAGGACTGGGCCTGTTGCTCGTTCATCTGCAGCTGCGCGTTCCTGTTCACGTCGTTGATCGCCCGCATGACGAGCGCCGTGTTGATATTGACAATGTTCTGACGCTTGTAGAAATCGGCCACGCTCAGACCGATGGCATAACTGAGCGAATCCTGCAAATTCTTGAGCGATGGAGCAGCGCCGGTCGTTTTCGCGGGCGTCCTGTGCGTCGCGGCGCCGGTGGTTTTCACGGGTGTCTTGTGCGCCGTTGCGGGATGAGCCGTTTGCGCCAGGGCCGGAGCGGCGGCGAGCGCCAGCAGCGTGGAGGTGAACAGTAGTTTCATGATGACTTTTTTGTTTGTGGCCGTCGGTGGGCCTTGCCCAGCGCAAACAGGGCTGCTTTGGGCTTCGCAAATTTAGGCTTTATCGGTAAAAAAGCAACAGGCAATAAATGGCAATGGAGTACGTTGATTAGAAAATTATTTCAGATGGTCAAGCAATTTTTCACTGTCGTAACCTTATCCTTTTTTTCCGTGGCGATGGTTCGCGCCCAGGGCAGTCTGCTCGACAGGGCCAAAAACGCCGCCCATTCGCTCAAAGGCGGCAAAGGACTCAGTTCTGAAGATATCGTTGCCGGGTTGAAGGACGCCCTGAACCATGGCACGCAGAAAAGTACCGACAAATT
>DASZYU010000374.1:0-4300 GCA_035545215.1 Puia sp. | reverse complement strand
AGCGCATGCAACGAGCCCGCCCACGTACGAAAATCCTTGGCCGAAAAGTCTTCGCGGGTAGCCTCACGGATATACGTATTGACCATTCCCGAATCCACCGGGTGGCGGTTGCCATCCTCGCCGTAATACTGGAACAATTCCTTCCCGGGAATATCGTGACACTGGGCCACGATACGGGCAAGCCGTTTGTCACGCAATGTCACATCGTGGTGAATGCCTTTCTTGCCCGTGAACGAAAAGATCAGCTTGTCGCCCGAAATGGAAACATGCTTATTCTTCAACGTAGTGAGCCCATAGGACCCATTTGTTTTTTCGTACTCATAATTACCTACCCGGATAAACGTCCTTTCCATCAGACTGACCACCGTTGCCAGCACCTTCTCCTGCGTCAGCCCCTTGATCCGGAGGTCTTCCTCCACCCGGGCGCGCAACAAAGGCAGCACCTTCCCGAATTCGTAAAGGCGATGAAATTTTGTCTCATTGCGCAAAGAATTCCACATCGGGTGATACCGGTACTGCTTGCGCTGCCGGACGTCCAGCCCGGTGGCCTGTATATGCCCTTTCGCATTGGGGCAGATCCACACCTTCGTCCAGGCGGGGGGGATCACCAGCTTCCGAATGCGCTCCAACAGCTGAGGGTCTGTGACGACCTTATTGTTGAGAAGATAAGAAAAGCCCTTCCCCTTCTTTACGCGCAGGATGCCTGGCTGACAGTCTTTCACGTACACGAGGTGGGCCGCCGAAGCAGCTTTTTCATGGTCCTTGTCTACCCGCAAGAACTCTTTATGAGAGAGGGCAAGCACGGTTTCCGTTCCCATGCGACGTGTACTTCACAAATAATGCCCAACCCCCGCCGGGCCTGGCACGATCTTTTTTCATACGCCCGTTATGCAAAAAACAATTGGAATTTTATTGGTCGTCATCGGCATTGTCATGCTCATCTGGACCGGCTTTTCCTTTACGAAAAGAGAAAAGGTCGTAGACGCCGGACCCGTGCACATTTCCGCGGACAAACAAAAGACGGTCAACTGGCCGCCTTATGCCGGGGGAATCCTGGTCGTAGCAGGCGTGATCGTGCTGGTAACTAGCCGCCGCGAGCGCTAAAACTTCGGAAGGAGCGCTCATCATAGGTTTTTGCGATAAATTTAAGCATAAAACCGGACACGCCGTGTATCGAAAACGAACACGAAGCCGCCGCCTCGCACCACTCAATACCCTGAGTCTCAAAGCTTCGAAAAACGGCATTGTTCGTGATGACGATTCCCAAACGGCCCACCCATGCTCCTTCATTTTATCAGGATCGCCATCAGGAACCTCAAGGTGAACAAAGGATATTCCGCGCTTACCATTGCCGGGTTAGGCGTTGGCATCGGCGTGTTTTTCATCATCTTCGTGTTCATCCGCTATCAGGAAAGTTATGACACCTTTCATTCGAACAAGGCGAACATTTACCGCGTCCTGACGCTGGGCAGCAAACCAGGCGATCCCCCGACGGCGGCCGTACCCTATCCCATGCCCTCCGCGCTCGCCGCCGATTTTCCAGGCTGGAAGGTCACCGGCATCTTTCAACTGGCCGACCTGCCGGTCAAGACCCTCGATAAAAACGGTAAAATTGCAAAGGCCCTGAAAGAAAAAGATGGCGCCTTTTGCGTCGACGCATCTTTTTTCCACATTTTCGATTTTCCCTGGCTGGCTGGAGATCCCGATAAGGCGCTGGCCGACCGGTCTTCGGTGGTCCTGAGCAAAAGCACGGCCAAGCGCTACTTCGGAGACTGGCACAGGGCATTGGGCCAGTCCATCCGGATCCCGGGTCCCAAAGACCCGTTCAAGGTCACAGGCATTCTGGCCGACCCGCCATCGAATACGGATTTCAAACTACAGGTAGTATTTCCGTATCCAATCCTCAATTTTTCCGGCGGCAAAGACTGGTGGTCGATGAACGACGCGCACGAATGCTATGCACTATTGCCTGCCGGTACCGATACCGCAGCCGCCAACCGCCAACTGAGCGCCTTTTCGAAAAAATACAGGACCCCCGACAATAAGAATATGCAGGTCCTCGAGTCACTGGCCGCTGTTCACTATGATGACAAAGCAGGCAATTACAGCGGGAAGACGATCACGACCACCCGCATACGCAGCCTGTGGTTGATCGCTTTCTCCATCCTGTTGATCGCTTGCGTCAATTTCGTGAACATTGCGACGGCACAGGCTGTCAATCGGGCCAAAGAAGTCGGCGTCCGAAAAGTGCTCGGTGGCGCCCGTACACAGTTGAGACTCCAGTTCCTGCTCGAGACCGGCTTCCTGGTAGCAGGCGGCTTGTTGCTCGCGGTGTTGCTGATAAGCCTGTTGATCGTGCCGATCGGCAAAGTGCTCGACGTTCCGGTATCGCTGCACTTATTCCGCGAGACGGGCGTATTGCTGTTCCTGGTGGCTACCGGTCTGGCGGTTACACTCCTGGCAGGATTTTATCCGGCGATCGTACTGTCCGCCTTCAGACCGATCACCGCATTGAAAGCCCGGCTGATGGCGCGCAGCAACCGCGGGTTGACCTTACGACGCGGGCTCGTCGTATTTCAATTCGTCGTCGCGCAGGCACTCATCATGGGAACCCTGGTAGTCGTCCGCCAGCTCGACTTCTTCCTCCACGCTCCCATGGGCTACGACGCATCAGCCGTCGTCACCGTACCCTTCCCGGGCGATAGCCTCAGCAAAAGCAAATTGAACTATGTAAGGGACAGGCTAATGGCGCTGAAAGGTGTCCGCGAGGTCAGCTACAACAGCAGCGCTCCGGCCAATGATGACATCTGGTGGACGAGCTTCAAATTCAACCGTGACCCCGAGCCGGAATCATTCCATGCCATCAATCTGTTTATCGATCCGGACTACCTGGCGACCTACTCGATGCACCTCGTCGCAGGGCGCAACATCACCCGGACCGATTCGATCAAAGAGTTCCTCGTGAACGAGACGATGGTTCACAAACTCGGTCTCTCCCGTCCCGAACAGGCGCTGAACAAGGTCATCGAAACGGGCCGCGAGACCGGCCCCATCGTCGGAGTGGTCAGGAATTTCCAGCTTTCCTCGCTAAAGGACACGGCGACTACGCACGGCGCCGTCCTGATGCGATACGACCCGCGAGGCCTCAACGCCGCCGGTATCCGGATGGACAAACAGGATATGGCATCAACGATAGGATCCATCTCGACCATCTGGCACGAAGTCTACCCGGACTACATGTTCGAGTACCAGTTCCTCGACGACCGGGTCGCCGGCTTTTACAAGGAAGAGGCGCGGCTATCCCTGTTTTACAAGCTGTTTTCTTCTATCGCCATCTTCCTCAGTTGTCTGGGCCTCTATGGTCTGGCCAGTTTCATGGCGGCCCAGCGCCTGAAGGAGGTCGGCATCCGCAAAGTTCTGGGTGCCACCGCCGGTCATATCGTCTACCTGTTCTCGCGCGAATTCGTGTGGCTGGTCGGTATCGCGTTCCTGGTCGCAACTCCGATCGCATGGTATTTCGTCAACGAATGGTTGAAGGATTATGCTTACCGGTTACCCATTGGCGTTTGGATGTTCGTCGCCGGTGGCGCAGCCGCGCTCGTGATCGCCCTCTCGACCGTGACGTACCAGGCCTATCGTGCCGCCTCGACAAACCCGGTGAAAAATCTGCGGACGGAGTGACGGACTAGCCCCGTGCAAACAGGCGGTCAAAAAGCGAATTGTTGGCCTCCTGCAAGCCGACGATGAATGCGAACGTCAACAACGCCCTTAACAATAGCCTGGGGAAACAACGGTAAGTTGGCTTTTCTGTAACAACCCATAATATTATTGCAGCCAAACTCAATACTACGAATGTCCAATCGGAGAAATGGCCGGAATAACTCGCGCCGACGACAGATTGGAACTCCTGGAACTCCGTGCCGTCGTGTCCCCTTCCCTTGAAGAAGAAAAGGGTAGAATACAAAACGGGCATCGCTGTTACCCCCGCCAGGAACGAAAGGCTATTTTTGGTTTTCTTGACCGCAAAGAGGACAAGCCCTAAAAGCGAAGCAACGATCGTTGCGGCAACTCCGCCCGCAGAAACGAGATATTTCACCCCGTCCGGCACGGGGTCCAGCGGATATTCTTTTGCGGCTGTGGGAACTGCTCGAATGCCATTTACCCATGCGACAACGCAATGCCCCAGCTCGTGAAAAAATAAAGAGAGTAAAACGACCAGGAAATATATTGCCCAGCTCTTGATTTGGATCCGCATATCAAGCCAAATTACGACCGGCGATCTTTCCGGCACATGATTCCG
>DASZYU010000373.1:0-7380 GCA_035545215.1 Puia sp. | reverse complement strand
ATGGCAGGGGCATGCTCCTTCGCTTTCCGGAACAGGTCGCGCACGCGGGACGCTCCCACACCGACGAACATCTCGACGAATTCCGAACCCGACAGTGAGAAAAAAGGCACCTGTGCCTCCCCGGCGACAGCCTTGGCCAGCAACGTTTTTCCCGTACCGGGAGGCCCGACGAGCATGACGCCGCGCGGGATCTTGGCGCCCAGCTTCGTATAGACAGTGGGATCCTTGAGAAAATCGACGATCTCGCGCACCTCTTCCTTGGCCTCGCGCAGACCGGCTACGTCATTGAAGGTGACAGTGCTCTTATTTTCTTCCGTTTGCAGGACAGCCGTCGATTTGTTGAAATTGAATGCCCCCAATCCATCGATACCTCCGGGCCCCGAGCCGCGCGCGAGCGCCCGCATAAATAAAAGAAAAGCGCCCAAAAGCAGTATCCACCCCAAAAGCCCGCCCAGCGGGCTCCCTCTTTTCACATAGTTCAACCGGACGCGGTCCCCCACGGGAACTGCCTTCTGCGCCTCGTCGAGCTTTCTTTCGAAAGTCTCCAGCGAACCAAGGTGCACCGTATAGTGGGGCCCGGGCAGGACCACCTTTGCCGAGGACGGTCTCATGACGGTCCTGAACCAGGGACTGTCGGCGAAATTGATCTTGATATAGACCTCCGCATCCTCCTTGTTGATGATCTCGATGCTGTCCGCGGCATGGCGATCCAGGATATACCGTTCAAAGTCGTTCCAGCTGATGGGCTGGGCCGCGCTTTCCCTGTCGGCCCCACCGAGCAAATAGTAGATGAACACCATCAGCCCGAGCGGCGCCACCACCCATTTCAGGACGGATTTCCACCCGTTGCCCGGGGCTTTTTTCTTTTTATTGTTTGGAACCGCCATATTGCAAAGATTGAGTGGAGGATAAAACCATAACGGGGGCAGTGATCCACCCCGCAGCCTGGCGGAAATTACGCGTCCGCATTTCACCTCTTTCCTGCTGCGCCGAGAGTCTGTCCAGATAAGTCGAAACATCCCCTTTATCCTGCGCTGACCACCGGTCGCCGCTGCGGCGCATCCAGCCGGCTGCCGCGTCGAAACGATACACATGACCTGCGGTATCCGCGATCAGCCGGTCGGGCGCAGGTAGTCCCGGTACATCCCGCCGCAGCGAATAGACATTGTTGTTATAGCTGCTGCCTGCCACGCGATGGACGTCCCACTCATAAAGCCCCTGTCCGCTGAAATGATGCCAGATATATGGCGGCCGGTAACCCGGAGGCCCCCACCAGCCGCTGTTCCAGTAACCCTCGCCCCATGCGGTGGCCGTATTGAGCCAGTCGGGACTGACCGCAGCGCCCAATGTCCATCCGAACCAGGGGTTGTACCACATGTTGAAGCCGAACGTCCAGGGACGGGGACATGCAAAGTTCCCCATATAAGAGGGATAATAATAACCGGTGCCGAATACAAGCGTCGACCCGTCGACATAAGCGCCGAGATAGCCTGAGGTGTATCCCGTTGTAATACGGTCGCCATCCACTCCATAGATGTAGACATACTTCGAGTGGTATACTGGACAATCCGGCGGGATCGAAGCGACTTCATCCGGTCTTTTGGTACTGGCTGTCCAGGGGCCGCCGGCCCCGCGCGATATGAACCAAATGCCTTTATCGAGACAATAATAGGCGCCGCCTTCCCGCAGGACGACGGCAGCCGTGTTGGTCGCATATTGCAGCCGGGTGCCGCGGATGGATGCGAACCGGGGTGCGCCGTCATAAACAATGGTTGCCGTCACGGCGCGGCGATCGATGATCGCGGTCTGCGGAATACCGGCGTCGATGATGGCCTCCCAGGCGGCTAATGTTCCCGGAACGCTGGCCAGCACACGGTCCTCCGGCGACCCTTCGGGAATGGCGGCAAAATCGGGAGGCAGCGAGTCGGCAGGGAAATATTTCCATGGGCCGGTGAGGCCGGCCGAACAGAACCAACGACCGGAGATCAGCAAATAATATTGATGACGCAGACTGTCCCGGAAGATGTCGTTGTCGCTGTTGGCGATGTATTGAAGGTTTGTCCCCGGAATGGCGGAAAACACCGGGCTGCCCTTGATCCGGACCAGTTCGGCCGGAGTCGTGCTCGTAATCACGTCGACGATGCCGCCAGTCCGCTCGCGTGCCGAGTCCGCATGATCCGCGTCCCTGTCGTTGATGCCATTGATCAGTCTTTTGGCCTTTTGAAGGTCAGGGGCGGTATAGTCGGTCGGATGCCATGGCCCTTCGGGCATGGGGGCGATATACCAATGCCTGCCGCCGTAAAGATAAAACCAGCCGTCGCTCGACTCGACGATCGTATAAGGGCTGTTGGCAACCACATAGAGACCGTAGTCCTTATCCCATTTCAACCGCGGATAGCCATCGATAAAGACGAGGATCGAAGGCCTTCCCCAAAAAATGATATTCGGTGGATCATGCGCAAGACCGGTCGACAGGTCGCGCGGGGCGGGAACATAATCCATCATCGATAACAGCCGGTCGATGGAAATACCGCTGCCGATGCCCGGGAGGCCGCATTCGATCGTTTCTTTCAGCACGCCGGCTTCGATGAACGCGGGCGTACCGGCGAGATCCATGCGGATGAGGTTCGCACTGAGCACGGCAAGCTGCCGCGCATTGCGGTCGGTGCCGATGAGCGCATAGGCGCAAAAAGAGCCGAAACAAGAGTCGCCGCCGCCTTTACGAACGACCGAAAAGGCAGCCCGGAACCGCAGGTTGTTGTCGAAGAAAGAATCCGGCTGCGGATGGTACACCCGGATGATACTGCCATCGGCCGCCGTGATCTGGCGCGGCCAGTCGTCCTGCGCCCGCGCCGGTAGGGATACGATCATCGGCACGGTCAAAAGCACCGGCCAAAAGCTAATCTTTTTCATGATGCTCAAGCTAGGGCGGGACGCTTTCCCTGCCTTTGATCCAGGTCATGCCACGGCCTGATATTGGGAGGCCGGCCGAAAGGCCGGAGGTACCGCCACCCGTCGTACCGGGGTTGGGCCATTCTGTCGTATCTTTGAGATTATTATGCCCGTTTTTGAAAGAGCATTCATTGGCCTGGCGCTCATCGGCTTTGCCGCAATTGCGGTCCTGGTCTACATCCTGCTTTACAATTTCGGCCGTCGCAAACAAGCGGAAAAAGAGCTTCGCGCCTCCGAGAACCGGTTTGACCTGCTCGTCCAACACGTCCGGGACTACGCCATCTACATCATCGATCCCGAAGGTCGTGTGATGAGCTGGAACCAGGGCGCTCAATATATCAAAGGCTATGCGGCGGACGAGGTCATCGGCAGGTCATTCGATATGTTCTATACCGACGAGGAGAACGCAAGCGGAGAACCTGCCTTCAACCTGCGAAAGGCGGTCGAGAACGGCCACTATGAATGCATCGGTCTTCGCAAGCGGAAAGACGGATCCACGTTTTATGCCGATGTCGTGTTCACGGCCATGCATGACGAGAAGGGCCAGGTTTCCGGTTTCATCAAGATCACCAAAGACATTACCGGACAGATCCATGCGCAGGAAGAAATGCGCCGCGCGCTCGACAGGGAAAAAGAACTGAACGAAATGAAATCGAAGTTCGTGACGCTCGCCAGCCATGAATTCAAAACACCGCTGAGCGTCATCCTCTCCTCGACCAACCTCATCGAAAAATACGACGCTTCGGATCAGCAGCCCCAGCGCCTCCGCCACATCCACCGGATCAAATCGAACGTGAACAACCTGAAACAACTGTTGAATGACTTTCTGTCGCTCGAACGGCTCGAAGAAGGCGTCGTACGGAACAACCCGTCGCTGATGGATCCGGTGGTCGCGGCCGAAGAGGCCATCCTGGACATGGAGGGGACTTGCAAGGAAGGACAATGCATCGATCTGCAAATAGCCGGAAGCCGCCGACCGATATGGGTTGACCCACACCTGCTGCGCAATATCCTCAACAACCTGCTCAGCAATTCGGTCAAATATTCGCCGGAAATGACCCTCATCCGGCTGACAATGGCCTTCGATCAGGATATCGTTCGCATCAGCGTTGCCGATCAGGGCATTGGCATCCCCGCCGCCGAACAGGATTATCTTTTCGAACGGTTCTTCCGCGCGGGCAACACCACCGGGATTTCGGGTTCAGGCCTGGGTCTGAGCATCGTGAAAAAATACCTGGATCTCATGGGCGGCACCATCGGCGTCGAAAGTGAGCCCGGGAAAGGTTCCGTCTTTACCGTCACGCTACCCGCCGGTGTCCGGGAGTGACCAGCTTCATCCTGACGCCTGACGGCCGTCGCCTTCCGAACGGCCGGACCATCCGAATTTTGTATCGGAAACACATTCTCAACCATTCAATTCAAGGAGGCATTATGTCAACGAAAGACCTGATCAGGAAAAGGGAATCGCTCCCATCCTTATTCAACGATTTTTTCAGGCCATGGGGTTCATTCTTCGATACCAATGGCGGTTCGTTGTTCGAGACATTGAACCCGGTGACCATTCCGGCTGTCAACATCTCCGAAAATAAGGAGCGTTTCGAAGTTACCCTTGCCGCACCCGGAATGAAAAAAGAGGATTTCAACATCGATGTCGACGGGAATACCCTGACCATCAGCGCCGAAACCAAAGAAGAGAAAGAACTGAAGGACGACCGGTACACCCGGAAGGAATACAGCTATTCCTCTTTCTCCAGGAGCTTTTCGCTTCCCGACGGAGTGAATAAGGACAAGATCGACGCCGGTTATGAAAACGGGATATTGAAACTGTCGCTACCGAAAACGGAAGAGGCCAAAAAAGCGGCTTCTAAGCATATTTCGGTGAAATAAGGCAGACTTGTTGAAGTGTGGCCCTGCCGCTGTCGCGCGGCGGGGTTTTTTGTTGCAAGTCAGGTACCCTGCATGACACTTATCATCCGCCCGGCTAATGCCGGTCATAACGGCAGCTCTTGTGGGGCAGTAGCTTAGTCCTAAAGATTGCACCATGAAATCGCTGCTCGTTCCCATCAATTACACCGACAATGCCGCCAACGCGGCCCGCTATGCAGCGGACCTGGCGCTCGCTCTTGAAGCCGACTTGCATTTGCTGCATGTGCTGGACCTTGGCTATGCTTTCGAGCAAACAGAGGAAAACGGTCGCCATCTGCTGGACTCGGTTCGCGCCCAACTGCTCGAAAGGACCCACGGCCAGATCGCGGTCACCACGCGTCTCACGCTGGGAGACGTAGAGGCAGCCATTGAAGAAAGCTGCCGTCGGCTGGATCCGTTTGCTGTCCTTATGGGCGCAGACGACGTGCTTTTTCACGGCGGGTTTGCCGAAAATCACATCACCAGGGCATTGGCGCGTCTCCGCAAACCGCTGCTGGTCATTCCTTCCGGCGCCACGTTTCACGCCATCCGAAAAATCGTACTTGCCTGCGAGCTGAAGGATATTGCGTCGGAACTGCCGGTATCACTCGGATTTCTGCAACAATTGAAAACGGTCTTTTCGTGTTCGTTCGATATCCTCAATATTTCGGGCAGAGAAGACAAAGGCCTGTCGGATGTATTCCGGGCGACTCTGCAGGACCTTTATCCCGAACTGCATTTCCTGCGCTCGTCACACGTGGAAGAAGGTATCCATGATTACCTCAAGGCCAATCCCGTCGACTGGCTCATGGTCTTCCCTAAAAAACATGGCCTGCTCGAATTTCACAACAGCCACGCGAAAAGGATCGTAACGAATTGCCCCATACCCATACTAAGCATAAGAGCCTGATCGATCACTATTCAATTTTCAATATATGGAAGCGAAAAAAATTCTGCAAAGCGACATCCTCGATATCCTGTTCGACCGCAGGAACAAGGAATACGGCGCCTACCAGTTGAGAAAATACTACAATAAACGGCTCTTCCTGAGCCTGGCTGCGGTTGCTGCGCTGACCGGCCTTTCATTCGGCATCAGTTATCTGGCAGGAAGAACGGCCAAAGGCCCCAAACAAGTGATCTCGGTCGTAGACGTGCAACTGGAAGAAGTGACGGTAGAGAAAAAGTTACCGCCACCACCGCCACCACCGCCGCGACCACCACTACAAAAGGTCGAGATCACCAAATTTACCCCGCCCAGGATCGTCAAAGACCAGGAGGTCAAGGTTGAGGAGCGTCCGCCCGAACAGGAAAAACTCGCCGAAACCAAGATCGGGGCCATCAACCAGGAAGGTGTCAAGGATTTGGGCATCGCGGGTCCGCCCACGGGCGATCTGGCCGGAAAAGGCGTCGTCGAAGCGCCCCCTGCCACGAAAGGAGGGGAAGACTACGACCGCACTTTCACCAAAGTCGAAATAGAATCCGAGTATCCGGGGGGTATTGCGGCCTGGCTGCGCTACCTGAACAAGAATTTCCGTTATCCCGAGGACGCACTCAACAACGAAGTCCAGGGAACGGTCGTCGTGGAATTCATCGTGGATAAGGAAGGATCGGTCAGCGACGTTCAGGCCGTCAGCGGACCTACCACCGGCGGTCTCCGTGAGGAGGCGATGCGGGTGATCCGGCAGAGCGGCAAGTGGACGCCGGCGATCCAAAACGGCAGAAAGGTGAAGTCCTACAAGAAACAACCGATCATCTTTGAATTGCGTAACACATAAATAAGGACGATGAACAATGGACAATGGCGATAAGGCCGGACTTTCGTCCGGCCTTTATTTTTGAATTGTTCTATGCTGCTTGACCGGCGTTCGAAGGCGCCGGGCTGTCTGGCGCCGGGGCCGCCGGGCTCTTCAGGTATCTCTCGAACCAGATCTTAGCCAGTCCCGCGACCTGTTCGATCATGCCGTTCCGGAACAAATGACCGGCTCCCTGCACGATGATGAGTTCCTTTTCGCAGGAAAAGGCTTCCAGCGACTCGCGGTTCAATTGGACGATATACCTGTCCATACTGCCCGCTATGAGCAGGGTCGGGGCCTGCACTTCCGGGATCGCCTCCATCGCCAGATCGGTCCTCCCTCCACGGCAAACGATCGCCCCGATATACTCCTGCAGACCCGCTGCGGCCTGAAGAGCGGCGGCGCTCCCGATCGTGGCGCCGAAATAACCGAACCGGTAATGGCTGAAAAGATCGCGGCGTATCAACCAACTGGTTGCAGAAAGCAGCCGTTCCGTCAGCAGACGGATGTCGAATTCCCGGTATTCCAGGATCTCCTCATCCGTGATCAATTGTGGCACCATGACGCCGAAACCCGCCTTAAGCAGGTAGGTGGCGACGATCGTGTCGCGCATGTCGGGAAACCCACCGTTGCCGGCCTCGGCAAAAACAATGATCGAATGGGCGCCGGCCGGGATGGTCAGCTCCGCCGACAGGTGGATCCTGCCCGCCGGGATATTCAGCTTTCCGTA
>DASZYU010000372.1:0-3834 GCA_035545215.1 Puia sp. | reverse complement strand
AAGTCGACGTTGTTGAAGATAGTCAGCCGGATCACGCAACCTACGGCGGGCCGGATCAGGGGGAGGGGAAGGGTCGCCAGCCTGCTCGAAGTGGGCACCGGTTTTCATGGCGAGCTGACGGGAAGGGAGAACATTTTCCTGAATGGGCATATGCTGGGGATGACGAAGCGCGAGATCGTGTCGCAGTTCGATGCGATCGTCGATTTTTCGGGTGTCTCCGCCTTTCTCGATACGCCCGTGAAACGCTACTCGACCGGGATGTATGTGCGTTTGGCTTTTGCCGTGGCAGCGCACCTGACCGCGGAAATATTGATCGTCGATGAAGTGCTGGCGGTTGGGGATGCGGAATTCCAGCAGAAATGTCTCCGGAAAATGAAAGAGGTCACCGGCGCGGGCGGGCGAACGCTGTTGTTCGTCAGTCACAATATGGAAGCGTTGCGGAACCTCTGCCACCGGGCCTATCTGCTCGAAAAAGGAAGGATCACGGCTCACGGGGAACCGGGGAAGGTGGTTGGAAGGTATTTGAACAATGCGTTCATCCAGTATCTGAAGCAGGAATATGCCGCGCCGGAGGTCGCGCCGGGGGACGGAGGCATCCGGATCAGGCGGGTCGAGCTGATGCCGCACTATGCGGGCGAGGAAGCGCTGATCGATGTCCGGACGAGACTGGAACTCGAACTGGAATTCTGGTATGAAGCGGAAGGCCCGGATCTGATCGTCGGCATCCATTTATTCAACCGTGCGGGTGACTGCATCTTCGACGTTTCGTCACCGAGGAGCGTGTTGGAGCGCGGGTTGGTCAGAGCGCGTTGCATCATTCCGGGTAACTTTTTGAATGACGGATCTTACTATATCTCCATTGTATTCGTCAGCAATACCACGACGCGTTTATTTTATTATGAATCCTGTCTTTCGTTCGAAGTAGCGGACTACCGCGAGGGTACCGCGTGGTTCGGAAAATGGATCGGTCACGTGCGGCCCGATTTCAAGGTGATGCTGGAAACCGTAAATCCTCCGGGGAATGGCTGAATTTAAACCTTATAGCATTCATCATGTCGAAGTGGAGACGGCCGCCGGGAAGGTTTTGCCGCCCGGGAATCACTATGTCGTGTTCTGGAGAAAGGGCGTGCCGCTGGGCCATTGGTGGGTGCAATCGCCGGAAGAGGCCGTGGTGTTGAACGATGCGCAGGTGAAGGCAACGGTAAAACCCGTGATCGAGTATTATAGGGGGGCAGGGGACAGCGTTTGCGGCGGCCCTGGCGGTGGTTCGGGAGAGTTCGGCGGTTCAGGCGGTTTTGGCGACGGCTCTGGCGGCGGTTCGGGGGAGTTCGGCGGTTCAGGCGGTTTTGGCGGCGGCTCTGGCGGTGGTTCGGGGGAGTTCGGCGGTTCAGGCGGTTTTGGCGACGGCGGGGGATTGTCGGTTGTCGTTTGTACGCGCAACCGTCCGGATGATCTGGGGCGGTGCATACGCGCTTTGCTGGCGTCGCATGACACGAACTTCGAGCTCATCGTCATCGACAATGCGTCGGACGACGACCGGACGCGCAGGGTCGCAGAGGCTTTTCCGGGCGTGCGGTATAGCCGGGAGGACAGGCCGGGTCTGGATATCGCCAGGAATGCGGGAGCGAGGCTGGCAACGCGGGAGCTGATCGCGTATACGGACGATGACGTGGAGGTGGACGCCGAATGGACGCGACGGCTGAAACGGGCTTTTGACGATCCGCTGGTGATGGCGGTCACGGGGCTGGTCCTGCCGGCGCGGTTGGACACGCCGGCGCAATACCGGTTCGAACGGCATTGGGGATTCAACAAGGGATATTTGCCGCGGATGTTCGATCATGCCTGGATGCTCGCGCATAAAGGATATGGGGCGCCGGTGTGGGAGATCGGGGCAGGAGCCAATATGGCTTTCCGGCGGGACGCCTTCCTGCTGACGGGGTTGTTCGACGAGCGACTGGACGTCGGGGCGGCGGGGTGCAGCGGCGATTCGGAAATATGGTACCGTATCCTGGCGGAAGGCTGGAATTGCCGTTACGTCCCGGAACTCGTGGTGTACCATCACCACCGGGAGTCTATGGGGGAATTGCGTAGCCAATTGCACTACTACATGCGCGGTCACGTATGCGCCCTTCTGGTTCAATACGAGCGATTTCATCATGCGGGGATCCGGAAGCGGCTGTTTGCCGGGCTGTCCTCTTATTACCTCCGCAGGAGCGCGCAATGGCTGTTAAAGGGCAAAAAGGGACGCGAGGCGAATGGCACGATCCTGACCGAGCTCAGGGGCTGTGTGTCCGGATGGCGGTATTATCGGAGCCACCGGCCGGAGCACGGGTCTGCGCAGGAACCCGGGGATGAGGGCATGACGCCGCGCCTGTGTCCCGAAGCCATCGTCCTGAAGGAAGCGGTGGTCTCGAAGGAAACGCTCGTATCGGTGGTCATCCCTTGTTATAACCATGGCCGTTACCTGGACGCCGCCATCCGGAGCGTCCTGGATCAAACACATCCGAGCGTCGAGATCGTGGTCATCGATGACGGGTCCACGGATGACACACCGGAGGTCTGCGCGAGATACGGGGCCATCCGTTATCTCCGTGTCGAGCGGGTGGGACCGTGCACGGCCCGCAACATCGGTGTTCGGATCAGCAAGGGGGAATACCTCGTGTTCCTGGATGCCGATGATATCCTTTATTCGCAGGCGCTGGAGCTGAACCTTTATTTTTTTGCGTATTACAAACGGGCCGCTTTTGTGTCCGGAGGGCACGACAGGATGGACGGGAAAGGCAGGATATTGCCGGGTCCCGACCCACAGGACAAGGTAGGGGATAATTATAAATCCTTATTGATGGGAAATTATATCGGTATGGAGGCAACCGTAATGTACCGCAGGGAGTTATTCTTTAGGTATTTTTTCGATCCGTCCCTGGGCGCGTGCGAGGACTACGATCTGAACCTGCGGATCGCCAGGGAATTGCCGGTATACGGACATTCGCATAAATTAGCGGCATACCGCTTGCACGGTAAGAACCGGTCCTCTGACAGGCGATCGATGTACCGGCAGGCCATCCGTGTTCTGAAACGACAGGCGCCGTTTCTCAGGAGCCCGGAAGAAATCAGCTGTTATGACCAGGGAGTCAAAAACTGGAAGACGTACTACTTATGAGCAACGAAAGAACACCGACTTATCCACCGGCGATCGGGACATTGGAGGGGCATGAGGTTCGACCTTTGTTTTCGGTCATGATACCCGTATACAATTGTGCGGGCTACCTCGAAGAAGCGCTGAAAAGCGTGCTGGACCAGGACCCCGGCGCCGAATTGATGCAGATCGAAGTGATCGACGATCACAGCACGGATGCGGATGTCGGGGCGATCGTTCAGCGGATCGGTGGGGGAAGGGTGGGCTATTACCGGCAGGAGAGCAATGTCGGCAGCCTGAGAAATTTCGAGACCTGTCTGAACCGCTCGAAAGGACAATGGATCCATCTTTTGCACGGCGACGATTTCATCTCGCCGGGCTTTTACCGCGAAATACGGGCGCTGTTCGAAGCTTTTCCCGAAGCCGGCGCGGCATTCACCGGGTTCTATTATGTCGGGCCGGAGGGGGCCGTCCTGTATCCGAACCGGACGCTTTCGAAGACCCGCGGATATGTCGCCAATTGGCGCGAGGTCATTGCCCAATCGCAATGCATCCAACCGCCGGCCATGGTGGTAAAACGAACCGTTTATGAGGCGCTGGGATCCTTTTTCGGCGTCCATTACGGCGAGGATTGGGAGATGTGGGTCAGGATCTCGTACCATTTTCCCGTTGTACATTCACCGGAACGCCTGGCCAAT
>DASZYU010000371.1:0-14686 GCA_035545215.1 Puia sp. | reverse complement strand
TTTCACTTTAGCGAATCCTTAACAAGCAGCCTTTTGCCCTTTTTTCCTTTCTTTTACAGTCTTGTTACACCGCATGTTCCGACTTTCTGTGTAAAACCTGCATTTCCGCTCGCCATACTGTTAACGATTTCATAATCCGCGTCTTTCGGCGCGGATTGCTAAACCTGCATTTCTTTGCAAGCGCAAAACAACTCAAAATATGACTAAAAGACTGCTATTCTTTCTAGCCCTATTGGTAACCTCCCTATTTTCGTTCAGCCAGGTGACGACCTCGGCCATCACCGGTACCGTAAAAGATACAAAAGGGGAGTTCCTGGCAAACGCTACCATTACCGCCGTTCACGTTCCCTCGGGTACGAAATACGTGACGATCTCCAAGGCCGGAGGCGTATTCAATCTTCCCGGCCTGCGTCCCGGCGGACCCTACCGGGTCACCGTCAGCTTCACTGGCTATAAGGACGAGGTCCTCGAAGGTATCAATCTGGTCCTCGGGGATGCGTTCAATATGGATGTCGACATGAACCCCGCCGCCACCGATCTTTCCACCGTGGTCGTAACGGGGAGCCGCAGGCGCAGCACCCCTTCCGGCGTGTCCACCAACATCAGCAACTACCAGCTGCAGACCATGCCTACCGTCAGCCGCAGCATCACCGACTTCACCCGCATTACCCCCCAGGCAAACGGCAACAACTTCGCGGGTCGCGACGGCCGCATGAACAACGTCACGGTAGACGGCGCCAATCTGAACAACAACTTCGGTCTCAGTACCGACCTGCTGCCGGGCTCGGGCAACCCCATCGCGCTCGATGCTTTGCAGGAGATCTCGATCAACCTCTCCCCTTTTGACGTCAAACAATCCGGTTTTACGGGCGCCAATATCGCCGCGATCACCAAGAGCGGTACCAACGATTTCCACGGCAGCGCCTACTGGGTCTACCGCAACCAAAAATACAACGGTACGAACGTAGATGGTTTCAAGCTGCCGAATCCCGCCAAGACGAGCAACAAGATCTACGGCGCGACGTTTGGCGGCGCCATCATCAGGAATAAGTTGTTCTTTTTTGTCAGCGGCGAACTCGAGCAAAACAGCAAGCCGGGCGTCACCTATTATCCCGCCGGCGGTTCCGGTAACGGCATCAAATCGAATGTTCCGATCGACTCGCTGCAGAAACTGTCCAGCTACCTCCAGAGCCAATACCACTTCAACCCCGGCGCATACGACAACTTCCCCACCTTCGACGGAAAGAATCACAAGCTGCTTGGAAAGATAGACTGGAACATCAGCAACGTCCATAAACTGACCGCCAAGTACAGCGATTACTCCAGCACCCAATATTTCGTCATCAGCCAGAGCGGCGGCATCAACGGCGCCAACGGCGGCGCGGGCGTCGGTACGGTCTACGTCCCCCGCTTCGGAACACAGGCCATGTCGTTCGAAAATGTCAACTACAACCAGCAGGACAAGGTCAGATCCGGCTCGATCGAACTGAACAGCAACTGGCAGGGAAAATTCGCCAACCAGTTCATCGCCACCTATACGAAGATCACCACGTTCAAAGGACACGACGGTCCGACCTTCCCCTTCGTCGACATCATGGCGACCGATAAGACAGATTACCTCAGCTTCGGCAACGAACCCTTCAACGGCAACAACAACAAGGTCATCAACAACATCCTGACCCTGACCGACAACTTCACCTACTTCGCGGGCAAACACACGCTGGTCGCCGGCGTCAATTACGAATACCAGAAGGTCGGCAACATGTTCATGCCCGGTTCGCAAGGCTATTACATCTACAATTCGCTCGACGACTTTATCAATAACCGCGCTCCCGCGCTGTTCTCGATCAACTATTCGCTGGTGCCCGGTCAGGACGCCGTCTATTCCGCGAACCTCGAGGTCGGCCAGCTCGGCGTTTACGTGCAGGACGATTATGTGGTCAATCCCCGCCTGAAGATCACGGCCGGCCTCCGTGTCGACGCCCCCATCTTCCCGCAGGCTCCGTTGGAAAACCCCGCCATCACCGCGCTGACCCTGCAGGATAAGAGTGGTCAACCCACCCATTACAACGACGGTCAATGGCCGAAGGGCTCGCTTTATTTTGCGCCCCGCGTGTCCGCGCGTTGGGACGTCCACGGCGACAAGAGCCTGATTGTAAGAGGCGGAACGGGCATCTTCACCGGCCGCGTTCCCTTCGTGTTCCTGACCAATGACCCCAGCACCAGTGGTATGTACACATTTGGCGCTACGGTCAAGGCAGCCAATGCCAACATGAGCAATTTCCTGTTCAACCCCGATCCGCACGCCTACAATCCGTTCTACAACACCGGCCTCAATCCTGCGCAATTCCCCACCAAGGCCGGCAGCGTTGCCCCCGGCAGCTTTGCCGTTCTCAGCCGCAACTTTAAATTCCCGCAGGTATGGCGTACCGATGTCGCTGTCGACAAAACGATCGGGAGTGGCTGGACGATCACCGGTGAAGCCTTGTTCACCAAGAACATCAACGACCCTTTCCTGCGCAACGCAGCCCAAAAAGCGCCCGATGCGACGGTTAATGTAGGCGCGGGCAACACCCGCGGCTACTATTCCAGTTCCGCCGCCCGCTACGTCATCGGGCCCAGCGTGACCCAGGCGATCGTATTGGAGAATAACAGCCAGGGTTATTCGATGGCGCTGACCGCCCAGGCCGCCAGGGCCTTCTCGCATGGCTTCTACGCTTCGCTGGCTTATACGTATACCCTGGCCAAGGACGTCTCGGCAAACCCCGGTTCGCAGGCCGCGTCCGCGTGGAGCGCAAACGCCACATCCGGCACGCTGAACGACGCCCAGCTTTCCTATGCCTCCTTTGCCGTTCCTCATCGCATCGTAGGCACCTTCTCGTACCGCCTCGAATACGCCAAACACCTGGCGTCGACGTTCAGCCTCTATTACGAGGGCGCTGCGCAGGGCCGCTTCAGCTACATCTACAGCGGCGATATCAACGGCGACGGCTATTCCAGCTCGGACCTCCTCTATGTTCCCAAAGATCCGACCGATATCAATTTCGTCAACCTCCCCGCCTCCGGCAGCACGCCGGCCTTCACGGCGCAACAGGAATCCGACGCGTTCTTCGCCTTTATCGCACAGGATAAATACCTGAGCAAACACAAGGGTCAGGTCACAAAACGCAATGGCGTCGTCGAACCCTGGTACAACCGCGTGGACTTCGCGTTCGCGCAGGACCTGTTCACCAACATCGGGAAAGATAAGAACACGCTGCAGTTCAACGTGTCGGTGATCAATTTCCTCAACCTCCTCAACCACAGCTGGGGCGTCAAGCAATTCTATGTCCTGAACAACCCCCTGAAAGTGAATAAGGTCGTCAACGGCGTTCCGTATTTCCAAATGGCTACCTACAACGGTGCGCTCCTCAACAAAACCTACATCAACGACAACACCACCAATAGCACCTGGGGTCTCCAGATCGGCCTGAAATATATCTTCTAGCCTGCTGGGCAAATAGCCCGAACGACGGACCCGGCCTGCGGCCGGGTCCTTTTATTTTCATTTCTCCGTATTGCTCCATCCCCATAAGAGAAACTCCGGCATGGCCTTCCCCCACGTCCCGACCGAGTGATCGCCGCCTTCGATCTCCAGGTAGCGGATGTCCCGCCGCGCATCGTATCCTCTCGCCACCAGTTCCCCGATGAGGTCCTGCGTATCGTCGATCGAGTCGATGACCCCGTTCCCATTCCGGTCTTCCTTCTCATCCTCCGTGCCGCATTCGAAAAAGAATTTCAGCCAGGGATAAAAACCCCCGTGACGGACTTCCTGGTGCATGATCCTGTCTGCCGTCTCATCGTATCCCGGTTCGCCCTTATCCTTCGTCCTCCACCAAAAACTTCCGGAAAAAAGCCCGGCGCGTGTAAACTCGTGCGGATGACGCCAGACGATGTCCATCGCGCTCAGCGCCCCCAGACTGAATCCGGCAAAGGCCTTCTCCCGGAAAAAAGGCACATGCCAACTGCGACGGATGACGGGCATCAGTTCGTCAAAGATGAACCGCGTGTACGCATCCGCCTTCACACCCCGACCCTGGTAATCGGGAATGCCCGCCGTCCCGTATTCCATCTTCCGGTCGTCACCCGCGTGGATGCCGACGCACAACAACGGCCGCAGCAGATCGCGGTCACACAGGTCGTCCAATATCCCCGCAAACCCCATGGTCAACAGGTCCTGCCCGTCATTGATGAGCAACAGGTCCGCTTCCGGCAACTCCCGCGCTCCGGACGGCATATACAGATCCGTTTCCACGGTCCTGTTCAGGTGAAGACTCGGCACGGATATCCGCTCAAGCGTCGTATTAGCGCTCTTTTCTATGGGCATAGCGTCAAAAATAGTATATTTAGCATAATGGACCTCGAAGAGGAATATCATCACTGGCATTCGCCGGTCATCGGCCGCGAGTTCGAAATGCTCGTATTCGGCCGTTCCGGCTATCCGGTTATCCTCTTTCCGACTTCACAGGGCAGGTACTATCAGAACAAAGACCAGGGGCTCATCGAAACGGCGCGCTGGTTCCTGGAAAACGGTAAGATCAAAATTTATTGTCCCGACAGCCTCGACGCAGCATCCTGGTACAACAAATCCGTATCCCCCGCGGAAAGGGCCCGCCAACATACCCTCTATGACCGGCTGATACTCGAAGAAGTCGTTTCGCGCGCTACCCGCGAGACGGGTCATGACCGCATCGCCCTGGCAGGATGCAGCTTCGGAGGATACCATTCGGCCAATTTCGCATTCCGCCACCCACACCTTGCGGGCTTTTGCTTTTCGATGAGCGGCGTCTTCGATATCCGCTCCTTCACGGACGGCTACTATGACGACAACGTCTACTTCAACAACCCGGTCGACTACATCGTCGGCGCCTCCGATCCGGCCCTGTGGAAAATGGGCATCGTGCTGGGTACCGCCGAGCACGACATCTGCCGCGGCCAGAACGAGTGGATGAGCCGCCTGCTCACGAACAAATCGATCCCCCATTGGCTCGACATCCGCCCCCGCCGCGATCACGACTGGCCGGTATGGAGAGAGATGTTCCCCGAATATCTTTCCCAACTGCCAGGCGCTTCCTAACCACCTCACTCAACCGAAAAATCGAATTTATGACCGCCAGCAAAAAAATTGGTATCCTCTACGGACGCGAACGCAGTTTTCCCATGGCGTTCATCGAAGCCGTCAACCGCAAAAACGTCGCCGGGATAACCGCCGGGCCCATCCGGATCGACAAGGTCTTTCAGGCCCGCGATTCCGGCTACGCCGTCATCATCGACCGCATCTCGCAGGACGTTCCCTTCTACAGGGCCTGGCTGAAGAACGCGGCGCTCTGCGGCGCGGCCGTGATCAACAATCCTTTCTGGTGGAGCGCCGATGAAAAGTTCTTCAACAACTGTCTGGCCGAAACCATCGGCGTTCCCGTCCCGAGGACCGTTATTCTCCCCTCGCGCGATCTGCCCGTCGATACGACCGACCAGTCATTTTCCAACCTGGCCTTCCCGCTCGACTGGGATGCCATCTTCCAATACGTAGGTTTTCCTGCCTACATGAAACCGTTCGCAGGCGGCGGCTGGAAAAATGTGTACAAGCTGCACCATGCCGACGAATTCTATCAGCGTCACGCCGAGACGGGCCAGCTCGTGATGCTGCTACAGGAAGAGATCGTCTTCAGCGAATACTACCGGTGCTATTGCATCGGCGGAAAATATATCCGCGTCATGCCCTACGAGCCCAGGAACCCCCATCATCTCCGGTACCAGGCTTCCTTCAGCCCCTCCGCGGAACGCCTGGCGCAGATGGAGGAGATCGTCTTGCGTATCAATGCCTGGCTCGGTTACGACTTCAACACGGTCGAGCTGGCAGTGCGCGACGGTATACCCTATGCGATCGACTTCTGCAACCCCGCGCCGGACGCCGAGCAAACCAGTGTAGGCGAAGAGAATTTCAACTGGGTCGTCGAGACTGCCGCCGACTATGCCATCGAACGGGCCCTCGCTCACCGCGACGGCGTCGATAACCTCACCTGGGGCAACTACCTCCGCCATAGCATCACACAAAAAAAAATTGGCTAATTTCATCCCATGGCAGACATCAACTACGGCAATTTCACATTGGGCATCGAAGAGGAATACATGGTCATCGATCCAGGCACCCGCGAACTCAAAAGCCATGAGCAAAAGATCGTAACCGAAGGACAAAAAATGATCCGCGACAAAGTCAAGGCCGAAATGCACCAGGCCGTGGTGGAGGTAGGCACCGACATCTGCCGCGACATCCTCGAAGCGCGCAAGGACGTGGCGACGCTACGGACCACCATCTCGCATATCGCAGACGACCTCGGCTTCAAAGTCGGCGCCGCGGGCACGCACCCGTTCAGCCATTGGGAAAGCCAGCTGATCACCGACCATGCCCGCTACAACGAGATCGTCAACGAACTCCAGGAGGCCGCGCGCAGCAACCTCATCTTCGGTCTCCACGTCCACGTGGGCATGGAGACCCGCCAAATGGCCAACCATATCGCCAACTCGACCCGGTATTTCCTCCCGCATATCTACGCGCTGAGCACCAATTCCCCCTTCTGGGAAGGAAGACGCACAGGCTATAAATCCTTCCGGACAAAGGTATTCGACAAGTTCCCCCGCACCGGCATCCCGGATTATTTCGACAGCATCGAGGCGTATGATAATTTTGTCAAGCTCCTGGTCAAGACCAATTGCATCGACAATGCCAAAAAGATCTGGTGGGACCTCCGCGTCCACCCCTTCTTCAATACCGTTGAATTCCGGATCTGCGACGTGCCAATGACCCTCGACGAGACCATCTGTATCGCCGCACTCTTCCAGGCCGTCTGCGCGAAGATTTACAAGCTGCGTTCCAGGAATATGAACTACATCATGTATTCCCGCGCCCTGATCAACGAGAATAAGTGGCGCGCAAGCCGCTACGGCATCGACGGCCACCTCATCGATTTCGGCAAAGAAGAAGAAGTCAACACCCGCGTGCTCATCTACGAACTGCTGGAATTCATCGACGATGTCGTAGACCACCTCGGCAGCCGCCAGGCCACGCATTTTGCGGAACACATCCTCGAAAACGGCACAGGCGCGGACCGCCAGCTGAAGGTCTACGAGGAGAGCGGTAGCCTCGTCAATGTTATGGATTACATCTCTGGCCAGTTCCTGACGGGCATATAGCGCCCATCCTCACAGGCGATAACACCCATCCTCACAGGCGATAGCACCCATCCTCACGGGCGTACCCCCCCTCCCGGCGGATATACCCGCTATTTGATGTCCGCGGCCGTCAATCCCGAATTAACCTTGATCGACTGTACCGTCATGTCCAGGTCGACCTGGCCCTGGTTGTCATCCACGTGCCAGGGGAATTTGATCCCGTCGACATCCCGGTAATCGCCATAGTCGGTGGTCGTCTGACCCTGGCTCAGGTTCTTGATCAACCGGGTCCGCAGACCGGTGCCGAGATCATAATAGTAGAAATTGGTCCTTCCGGACGGCGTGGTGACCTTCAGCTCGTAATTGTCCTTCCCGTTGATATTCTTGATACTGGTCAGTTCCAGTTTATATCCTTCCTTCGGGAAATTCAATTCCGGGAAAGGATTCGCCTCTTCCCTGAGTTCCTTTTTCATGTCGTTGTCGAGCGTCGGACTCTGCCCCATCTGCGACAGCGATACGCTGTCGCCTTTCACGAGGATATGCACCGCATGCATGTTCATATCCGGCAACTCGATCTCCATCGAGAAAGCATCCGGCAGTACATTTTTTCGCGTCTCCACTACTTTTTGACCCTGGACATTCCCCGAGGCGACGATCTGCAGGTCCCTGACGGCTTCCAGCTTTTCCTTTCCGCCGACGGCGGCAAAATATTTCGACAGGACATCGTTGGCCGAGACCCCAGGCGGCACCGGTCTTTCCAGGGCCTGACCGGTCCAGGTATTGTTCGAAGGATTGATATCGGGGAAATCATGCTCCGGATCGATCTTGATGGATTTGATCTTCGAAGTGCTCGAATAAGCGAAAGCCTTGGTCGGTCCGTGCTGCCAAACTTCCACCGGCAGGGTCACCGTATCCGTTTTGCCGTTCTCCTGCTGGATCGCCAGGACGACCGGCATGGCCATCTCTTCCAGGTTTTCGATCGTAATGATGGCGCCTTTGGCCGGATCGTTCTGCACGTATTTGACATCCTTGACGCCCTGGTCCAGTTTCCAGTTGTTGAGCACCCATCCCCTCCAGAACCAGCTAAGGTCTTCCCCGCCTGCGTTCTCCATACAGCGGAAGAAGTCCCACGGGGTCGGATGTTTGAAGGCCCAGCGCCGGATATAGGTGCGGAACGCATAATCGAACCGCTTTTCACCCAATACGTACTTCCGCAGGAGGTCCAGCGCCATGGCAGGTTTCATATAGGCCGCCACACCCAGGTTTGCCGCCTGTATCACATCGGGAACGGTGAACAGGGGTTCGCTGCGATCGCTGAACATATACGACGCGGCCCTCTGAGCGTCCTCCTTGTGATAGAACTCCCCGTTGTTGAACACCTTCGTATCCACGCCATTGATGAAGGTATTGAAGCCCTCGTCCATCCATGCATATTTCCGTTCGTTCGAGCCGACGATCATAGGGAACCAGTTGTGCCCGAATTCATGGTTCGTCACCTCCCAGAGCCCGCCGCCACGCTGATCGCCTCCGCAGAATACGATGCCCGGATACTCCATGCCGGCCACAAGCCCCGCGACATTCGTGGCCACCGGGTAGGTAAAGGGGAACCATTCCTGCGAATACAGTTCGATGCATCCCTTGACGAACTCGGTACTCCTGCCCCAGGCCTTCGGGTCCGCCGACTCCGCCGGGTATACCGACTGCGCCAGCGCCTTCTTGCCCTCGGGAAGATTGATACGCGCCGCGTCCCAGATAAAGGCCCTCGAGGCCGCCCAGGCCACGTCACGCGTTTGGTTGCACCGGAAATGCCAGGTCAGCGACGCTTTGGGCAAATGCCCCTTTCCGCTTTCGACCTCCTGCTGCGACTTGATGACGACCGTTTTATCGCTCGCCTTCGCCTGCGCGAGACGGCTCTGCTGTTCGGTCGTCAACACCTCCTGCGGATTGACCAGTTCACCCGACCCGACGACCACCAGGTTGGAGGGCGCCGTGATCGTATAATCGATATTACCGTATTCGAGATAAAATTCACCCTGTCCAAGATAAGGGAGGACATTCCAGCCCGTAACATCGTCATACACCTCCATCCGCGGGTACCACTGCGCGATCTCATAGATCCATCCATCGCGCATCAACTGGCGGCCCATCCTGTCCGTCCCGTATTCGGGTATCGTAAACGAGTAATCGATGCGAAACCGGATTACGCCCCCGCTGCCGCGCAGCGATTCCGGGAGCCTGATCTGCATCCGCGTATCGGACACCAGCCAGTCCGCCTTGATCTCCTTTCCGTCGCGCAGGATGGTCACCGACCGGATGACGTCCCCGTCCGTAAACTTCCGGTTCGACCAACGGCCGCCCGTCACGGGGTTCGTCGCCTCGCCCCGCGAATCCTCGCGGTAAATGTTCTGGTCCAGCTGCAGCCACAGGAACGGCAGCGCGTCCGGGCTGTTGTTCGTATAGGTAACCGTCACGTCCCCCGTGAGCGAATGCTTCGTCGTATCCAATGCCGTATGGATCGTATAGTCGGCACGGTTGGACCAGTACTTCGCACCGGGAGCGCCACCCGCACTCCGGTACACGGTGCCGTTGGAAGGATAGAACTGGGGATCCCACAACTTGTGCTGATCGAAATGGGAAGGCGTCTGGGCCAGGACACTCCCGGCGCAGAAGGCAAGCAGGACAGCTAAAAATGAATTTCTCATGGGCTAAAGATAAAGAACCCCGCGCAATCCTTGCACGGGGCGTCTTTTTAAAAATATCAGAACACTATTTTGACTTACTCGTGTCGCTGCGCAGGGGCACAGCATTTGCTTTCGTCGGGCCCTTCGCCCCATGCACCGTATCTTTCGCTGCACTATCGGTCGCGTCCGGCGGAATATCGATATGCATGTCGCGCATCTCCTTCTCCGTTATCGTCGGCGGCTGCCCGGCCAGCAAGCGGTCATAAACGACCTTCCCGACCGCAAGCGCATCTTCCTTGCTCCGGAACACCCTGTTTCCCGGAATGCCCGGCATGATATACTGGTGGAACAACGGCCTCCCATCCTTGAGGATATCGTATCCCCACCCCCCCGGCACCTCGATGGCTTTCAATTCGACCAGCGAATGTTCCTGTTTCCATTTCCACCGTTTGTAAAACCCGTATCCAAAGGTACCGATGATCACCAGGACCATCGCCAGCGAAAGTCCCCATTTGCGAAAGAAGGGCATTAGTCGTATTGGTTGTAGATCTGTTGCGGGAAGAACTCTTCCAGATCGCTGAAACCCGAGGTATTACCCGTTCCCAAACCCGTGCCGACAAAACCTCTGCTATAGCCGCCGATCGGGTCCTTCAAAGTAAAGCCGACAGCGCCGCTGCGGGCATTCCCTTCAAACGGGGTCTTCTCGTACCAAAGATCGCTGGCAAAATCATATTCCCAGGTGTAGTTCACCGAAGTACCGTTCTGGCCGAGTGTGATATAAGCCTTGTCGCCCGTCGGTTGCTTGAGCATCACGAAGCCTACGCCATATTTGCGCACAATATTCACATAACCGTCATCATAGGTACCGGGGTTGGTGTTGTAAATGTCGCGCAGCTGCGTCCAGGGACCCTGCGGCGAGTTGGGATCCTCGGCGATCTTCGGATCGAACTTCCAGAAGTCATAACACATATTATTAATGGCCTTCTGACTTCCGGGCGTATAACCCGCCAGTATATATCCCTGATTGTTGTAGACCCATGCCGTGGCTCCCGAACGCGGGTTGCCGATGAGGAACGGTTTCTTGGTCCATTGGCCCGTGGCCGGACTGTATTTCCAGACATCGCTGAAATAAGTATTGTTGTCGGTTCCCGTCAGGACGTAACCGACCGTGTCGAATCCCCAGGCAACGGCGTCAAACCGGGGATAGGTGCCATAAGCATCGTGCAGCGAGTCGATCTCGGCCCAGGAATTCGAACCCGGGTTGTAGGAATAAAAGTCGGCCAGCGGCGTAAACCCGTCGTTCGCGACACCGGTGCCGACATAACCGATATTCTGTACGGTGAATGCGACCGCATTGCTGCGGGCCGGTCCGGGGAAAGGCGCAATCGTCGTCCAGAAACCATCCGCGCTCGCCGAGTCGTAACCGGTGGGGGAAGAAGTATTGATCGTGGTGGGAGTATATTTATAAAAGGTGGTCAGACGCTGGTTCGGCGTCAACGGGTTGATACCCAACCCAACAAATGCGAAATTATTGGCCGTGAACGACACTCCGAAACCCTGAGGGGGACCCGGAAAGAAAGCGCGGCCGACCCAGTTGCCATTCTGTGTATAGTTGATGCTAGCTTTGGTGCAGGAAAAAACGATACCTAGTAACATTAACGCGAACAGAGTAATGTTAATTCGCTTCATAGTTGTTTTGATATTTTGCGCTAAAGTATTCGAAGTCATGCTAGCAAATTCGTTAAAATGTATCTCCGGACAGTATTAATAGACAAGATGGCATATTTCATATACCAAACGGATCATCCGGACGATTTTTTCATTTCCTCGCCGTCGTCGTGCCGGGCGCCGCTTCCAACTGACTGAAAAAGAATGCGGATACCCCTTCCCTGCACCCCGTTTTTGCGTTTTTTGAAGGGGCCGGGCCAGTAAAATTGATAGATAAAAAAAGCCGGTTAGTCGTTTTTTTATTAGCTTTGATACATACTAACAAAATAGTAACAACTGCGGCCCCTAATATTGCAGCTTCGAGAGAAAATGGCGTGCACCAGGCCTTTTATACCTGACCTTCAGGTCGAATAAGAAAACCTCATGATTATAAATAAATCTCCGGTAAAAAAACTGCTTTTTTTCCTGTCCTTTTTTTTGGCGGCTTTATTTATTCTTTCCTCGTGCCAGAAACAGCCCGTACTTGGAGATTTTGGGAATACCTATACTGACGATAATACGAGCGCCCAGGTCGTCGTAGTGGATACCGCAACGATCAACGTTTCCACGTCGTTCGTCGATTCGACCTCCACCGCCGGTACCGGTTACCTGATGGTCGGCTCGTACAACGACGACTACCTCGGAAAGGTGAGCAGCCGCGCTTACCTCCAGGTAGCCCCGCCGCCTTCCCTGCCCGTGATCGATCCCCGCATCGACACCTACGATTCGATCGGTATGATCTTTTTTTTCAAACCCGGAAGCCCTTACTATGGCGACACCACCCAGTTCCAGACCTATGTCGTCAACCAGGTGGACACGCTCATGGAACTGCCGCCGTTCTTCTACGGGTGGTACAGCAATTACAATCTTCCGCTTGGACCCGATCTGGGATCCACGTCCGTCAGGATCGAACCGAATCGTCCCGTGACCGTCGGCTCGATTGCCTCCAATACCAGCCAGGGTACGGGTGACACGGTCAGGATCCGCCTCGATGACCAGCTCGGCCAGACCATCTACAACATGGTATACAATAAGTCGGATACCGTGAAAAATGCCACTCAATGGCTCAAGTGGTTCCACGGCCTCAGCGTATCGCCCGCTGCGAACACGACCGCCAATATCGTCGATGGTCTGCTGGATACCTGTATCATGCGGATCTACTACCGCGAGAACGCGCTGTTCAGCTCGGAGAAATTCATCGACTTCGCTTTTACGAACAAGAACAATCAATACAATTATATCACGACGGACCGCACCGGCAAGCCGATCAACAACCTCCGGTTGGCCACTCAGCCGGTACAACCCCCGCCGCTGACACCCTCCGGCGAGATCGGCCATGTAGGCTACGTTCAGAGCATGGAAGGACTCAATGTCAAGCTGACCTTTCCCTACCTGAACTCCATTGCGTTGCGACGCGACTTTATCGGCTTGTTGCGCGCGCAACTGACGGTGCGCCCGGTGCCCGGCAGCTTCTCCACGACATGGCGGCTGCCTCCGCAGGTCGATATCTTTACCGCCGATCAGCATAACGTGCTGATAGCCCCCGTGCCCGCCGCGGGAACCGGCGCCGCTCAGTCGGGCAACCTGGTCGTGGACTATTTCAATCCGCTGAATACAGCATACACTTACGATGTAACCAATTTTGTCGCCGCCCAGCTGGTCAACCCCAGCCCCGTGGCCCAACAGACCGGGTTGATGCTGACGATCCCTGCGCCGGGAGGAAACGCGTCCTTCAATCGCCTGATCGTCGCCGACCAGTCCTATCCCGTCACACAGCGCATCACCCTGGACGTTTATTATATCTCCTTATTCCCCCATAACTAAAATGAACGTGAGCAAGATCAAATTTCTCATAACGCTGCTGACTGTAACATCGCTTGGGGTGACGGCTCAAAACAATTACCAGCCCTATTCGCAGATGGGCATCGGCCAGATCGAGGAAGGCTTTTATAACCGTACATCGGGTCTCGGCGAGACCGGCATCGCTTATCGCAGCAACCGTTTCCTGATCACGAACAACCCAGCCTCCTTCTCCGCCCTGGCAAACCAGTTTTTTACCATGGAGACGGCTGTCCGCGGGACCTTTATCAGCTATGCCGGCGTCCCTGTCCAGCCGGCGAGCACCCAGTCCGGCGACATCACCTTTCGCAAGCTGGTGATGGGAATCAAGGCCGCCAAACACTGGGGCACCAGCATCGGGCTCGTACCGTTCAGCACCGAGAACTACGAGTTCAACGTCCCCTATTATATCCAGGGCAGCAACAACGCGGTTTCCAACCATTTTTATTCGTATCACGGTAGCGTCAACAAGGCCTACTGGGCCAATTCCGTCGAGTTCTTCCACCATCTTTCGCTGGGCGTCGACGCCGGATACATCTTCGGCGACCTCAACCAGAAAGACATCCTCCAAAGCACAGGCAACGGCGCTACCTATACCTCCACCTCGAACGACATTTTTCTTCAAAATCTGTACATGACCTACGGGCTTCAGCTGTATGGCCGCATCAGCAAACACCTCGACTATGTCATTGGCGGCGTCTTTAGCCAGAAAGCCGCACTCCTCGCTTCACCGAACAAGGCGGTGCTCAATGCCGATTCTATCACGATCCAGAATTTCCAGACCCCGGATCACTACATGTACCTCCCGAACAGCTACGGCGGCGGTCTATCCGTTAGCCTCAACCACAAATACACCTGGGTGGCCGACTACCGGTATTCGGATTGGAACGGGGTCCAAAAGCTGAACAGTTATCCCGGGCAGGACTATGCCATTGTCAGCAGCGAACGCGGTTCATTGGGCTTCGAAGTTTCCAAAATGAAGAGCCTCTACAACAGCAGGGTCGAACTCAGCTATTTTCAATCCGGGCTCTACTACAGCAAATCCTACCTGGCCGTCAACGGCAAACAGCTCAACGACATGGGTATCAGCCTCGGCATCGGGGTTAACTCGCTCAAATCCCCGCTCGCTTACAACATCGTCTTTCAATACGGCGTCAGGGGAACGACCGAAAATAACCTTATCCGCGAAAACTACATGAACCTCTCCTTTATCCTCAACTTCGGAGCGGTATGGTATACCAAAGGAAGAA